>JAOAHY010000001.1:0-25085 GCA_026414995.1 Caldisericia bacterium
CATCTTTACTAATCTTATTTATATACTCTATTTCCCCTTTCTCAGAAATAAAAACTCTTTCACCACGATTAACTTTAACTATTTTTGCAAAGCCATCTTTAATAAGTTTATTTAAAACATCTTTAGATTTACCCTTAAAAGAACTTTTAGTTAACCCATCTAATCGATTAGCTATTAATTTCTTTAAAATTTCCATTTCTTTATCCATTTTTACCTCCAAAATTTATTAAATCTAAGTTAAAAATTTTTCTTTTAATTAATTTTACATCATCATAAATAGAGCCTAAAACATAAAGAGATACACCAAAAATAAGGCTAAATAAAGAAGAAATTATTATTAATACTGAAAAAAATTTACTTATAAATGAAATTAATGGTTTTAAAAATTCTGTTTCATCATATTCCCATATTAAACCTCCTAGGAATTTATTTATCTAAAAATTATTTTACAAATTCAAAAGGATTAATATAATCTCCAAATTTCTCCTTTGATTTAATTAATCTTTCTTTTTCTTGATTTAATTCAACAAAAACTATTTCTGGAGTATCTTTTACTTTTTCTCTGTAAATTTTTTCAATTCTTTCAATTTTTGATAAATTTTCAGGAACTCTTATTGTGAATTGTTTTATATAATCATCTTTTGAATAATCTTTTAAAAGAACCTCTGAAAAAAGTCTCTTTAAGTCTTCATATCTTGGAATAATTCCAACTGGTGTTTCAACTCCACCTATATCTCCATTACATCTTAATTCAATCCACTTAAGCCAAACTTTTTTGTCTAATTTATCATTAAGCCAATTTCCTTCTTTATCTTTTAAAAAGTAATTAACTCCATAAATTCTTGGAGGGGCTTTAAGATTTTTTCCAAAATTAAGATTCATTTGAATATATTTTCCAATTGGAATTGATAAGAAATCAAGATTTGCCATTGGATTAAATTCTCTAACTCCTTCTTTTCCTAAAGTTGCAGCAGTTGTTTCAGATTCAAGAGATGCAGCTTTTAATATAATGCCATGTTGATAATTGAATGCTTCACAAACAGGAACCCAAGTGTCAGAATCTCTTCCTCCATAAATAAAACCTTTGATAACAACTCCTTCTGGATTTTCAAGAATAGGATCACAATTTTTAAGGTTTTTTAATTCAAATGTGAATCTTGCGTTTTTATGAGATGGATCTATCTCTTTTCCTTCTTTATCTTTCTTTCCCTTAAACCACTCTCCAGAATGGTTATATCCTCTTTCTGGAACTTCCCCATCTTTTCCTATCCAATAAACTGAACCATCTGGAAGTTTTAAAACATTTGAAAATATGACTTCGTAAGGAGAGTTTAAAACTTCCCAAATATATGGATCATCTTTGGAATTAATTCCCATAATTATTCCAAACATCCCTTTTTCAAAGTTTGCTGCTTTTGGTTCTCCATTTACATTTTTAATTAAAGCAATATCATCTCCAACAAGTCTTTCTCCCATAAGCGTTGCAGTTGAAGTTTTTCCACATAAAGAGGGGAAAGCACCAGTAAGATAAGTTACTCTTCCGTTTGGCCCATTTATTCCAACAATTAACATATGTTCACAAAGCCAACCTTCAATATATGCTTTTTTTATTGCCAATCTAAGTGCTAATTTTTTTAAACCAATTGAATTTCCACCATATTGAGTATTTACAGAGTAAACAATTCTTTTATCAACATCAATATAAATTCTTCTTTTATCTATATTTTTACTAGTTCTATTTTCATCTAATTCTCCCTCAGAATGGACAAATCTAAAAAATTCATCTTCATCTTTTAATTTCAAAAAATCCTCATATCCATCTCTATAAAGAAGATTTTCAGAATGAGCAACATAGGGAGAGTCAGTTATTTGAATACATGGAATTGTAAAAATTGAGTTTTTTGGACCAAGAGTTTTAAACAAAATATATACTTCTCTATCTTTACATATATCTTTCATTAGTTCGTTTAACTCTTTTTCGCCATCTTCTCTTAAAATAAGATTTAGATCAGGGTCAAGATCTGTATCTAAAGAAACCATAAATTTTGTATTTTTCTTATCTCTTCCTTGATCATAATAACCATCGAAGTGAATTGTGTGATTTTGAATTTTAAGCGGCTCTTCTTCTTTTTCTTCAATTGCTCTTCTCTTTACATATTCTTTGTCTTCGTCTGTTCCAATTGAAACATAAACTTTTTTAGGATTTAAAATTTTTAAAAAATTCTCTATAAAATTGTGAACTCCCTTACTCTTTATTGCTTTTAACCTTTTTAACCCCTCATCACCAAATTTTTCATGAAACTCTTCTAAATACTCAGCCATTTCAACCTCCATATATATTTTAGATAATAAATCCCGAAATTATTAAAAATTGTGCTAAACCATAAGTTAGCATAATTAAAATTGAATTTTTCTTTACTTTTCCTTTAAAAATTTGAAGAGATAAAAGTGAATCAGAAATTATAAAAAGAATTGATCCTATAAAAATTAAAAGAGAATTTTTTAATGAGAAAAGGTAAAATCTGGGAATAGTAAAAAAACTCATTAAACTTATCACAATTATATAAATTAAAATCTCTTTTTTTACATCTTCAATTTCAGGGAACAGTTTTTTATAAAAAGTAAAACCATAAATTAAATATGGAACAATAAAGATAAAAATATAAAATGGAACACCTTCTTTTAAAAAGTTTAATGAAATTAAAAATGTTAATAGATAAAAAATATGAGAGAGAAGAAAAGAGAAAAGACCAAATTTAAAATATGTTTTTTTGGTTTCAAAAAGAAGAAAAGTATCTCCAAAAAAACTTAATATAAGAGCAAAAATTAAAAGAAAATTTATGTTTTTTGCACTAAAAATGTAATAAAGAAGTAAAATTGGCATAAGAAGTGTTTTTGAAAAAATTCTTTTATTAAAAAGTTTAAAGTTAACAAAAAGAAGGTCGAGAAAAAGAAATGCAAAGTAAAGTATTAAAAATATATTTTTCATTTTAATCTCCTATTGTTAATTATATAACAAAAAAGTTTATAGTATAAATTCAATTTTTATAAATTTGATATAATTTTAAAAAGGAGGTAAGTTATGAAAAGATTTATTAGTTTATTATTTATTACAATATTTACTCTTATATTCTTTAAAATTGCAATTTCAAGTAATGATTGGGTTTTAGCTTTTCAGAGTGGTGATAAATTTAAATTATATTATAAGATTGTTGGTGAAGATGTCTATTTTAGAATTGAGGGGAAAACTTTAGGATATGTCTCAATTGGTTTTGAACCAACACAGGCAATGAAAGATGCAGATATGGTTATAGGTTATGTTGTTCAAGGAAATGTATATGCTTTTGATGCATATTCAACTGGTCTTTATGGACCACATCCAGAAGACACATCACTTGGTGGAAAAACAAATATATTTGATATAAAAGGAGAAGAAAAGAGTGGATACACAATTATTGAATTTAGAAGACCACTTGACACAAAAGATAAATATGATGCTTTGTTAAAATTTGATAAAGAGATAAAAATTATATGGGCTCTCTCAAATGATGATAATTTTAATGCAAGGCATTCTGATAGAGGGAGTGGAGTAATTGTTTTAAAAAAGGTTGATGTAATAACACAACCAACTCAAAAAATTGTTTTGAAGTTAAAAATTGGAGATAAAACAATGTTTGTAAATGATTCACAAAAAGTAATAGATGTTCCACCTTTAATAATTGAAGGAAGGACTTTACTTCCTATAAGATGGATTGCTGAACCACTTGGAGCAGAGGTTAGTTGGGATGGAAATGAGAAAAAAGTGGTTGTTTTATTAAAAGAGACAAAAATTGAACTTTGGATTGGAAAAAATATAGCAAAAGTAAATGGAAAAGATACTCAAATTGATCCAAATAACCCTAAAGTTGTACCAATAATTAAAGATGGAAGAACACTTCTTCCTGTAAGATTTGTTGCTGAAAATTTAGGATGCAGTGTTGAGTGGGATTCAAAAAACCAAATTGTTATAATAACATATCCAAAATAGAATTTTAAATTAAGATATAATTCAATTGTAAAAATTTTTTAAACTTCTGAGGTGAAAAATGGAAGAGTTTGATGCTATTGTAATTGGTGGTGGACCTGGTGGATATGTTGCAGCAATAAGACTTTCTGACCTTCAAAAAAAGGTTTGCCTTATTGAAAAAAGAGAGGTAGGTGGAACTTGCTTAAATAGAGGTTGCATTCCAACAAAAGCAATTCTTTATTCTGCTGAAATTTACTCAAAAGCAAAAAATTCACAAACATTTGGAATAAAAGTAGGAGATGTAAGTTTTGATATAAACGAAATACATAATTATAAAGAGAAAGTTGTAAAAAAACTTGTTGGAGGCGTTGAATATCTTTTAAAATCAAGAAAAATAACAGTTAAAAAAGGAATAGGAAAAATTATAGATAAAGGTGTTGTAGAAATTTTAAGAGAAAATGATAAAGAAATAGTTAAAGGAAAAGATATAATAATTGCTACTGGATCTGAACCAGGAGAGTTAAGAGGAATTGAGGTAGATCATAAGTTTGTTTTGAATTCAGATGATGCTCTTAATTTAAGAGAAATCCCAGAAAATATTTTAATTGTTGGTGCTGGTGCAATTGGAATTGAATTTGCTAATTTTTATAAAATATTTGGCTCAAATGTAACTATTGTTGAAATGATGCCACAAGTTGTTCCAACTCTTAAAGATAAAAAGATCTCAAGTTTAATTGAAAGATTATTAACAAAAAAAGGTATAAAAGTTATTTTAGGTAAAAAAATTGAAAAAGTTGAAGTAAAAGATGAAAAGGTTTATTCAACTCTTGATAGTGGAGAAGTTATTGAAAGTGATAAAGTTCTTTTATCAATTGGAAGAAAATTGAACAGCGAAAATATTGGTTTAGATGTTGTTGGAATAAATATAGATAAAGGAAGAGTTGTTGTTAACGATCAACTTAAAACAAATGTTGATAATTTTTATGCCATAGGTGATATTGTAGGTGGTCAACTTTTTGCTCACAAAGCATTTAAAGAGGGCGAGATTGTTGCAGAAATAATTTCAGGTAAAGATTTAAAAATAAATTATGATGTTATTCCTTGGGTTATTTTTTCTAAACCTGAAATTGCATCAGTAGGTTTAACTGAAGAAGAAGCAAAAGAGAGAGGAATTGAAGTTTTGGTTGGTGAGTTTCCTTTTTCTGCAAATGGAAAAGCTCTCTCAATGAATGAGACAGATGGATTAGTAAAAATTATTGGAGATAAAAGTAGTGGAAAAATAATTGGAGGACAAATTGTTGGACCTGAAGCCTCATCTCTTATTTCTGAAATTGCAGTTGCAATTGAGTGTGGCTTGACTCTTAAAGATATTGGTGACACAATTCATCCACATCCAACTCTTTCAGAAGTTATAATGGAAGCTTCAAAAGCATCAATAGGTGAGGCAATTCACATATTAAATAAATAAATGTTAATTTTGTGCCTGACACCAAAATTAACATGATAAAAAGGTGCCTGACACAAAAGTAAGATGGTAAGGAGGTAAGGTTGAAGAAAATTTTGGTTTTACTTTTAATTGGGTTAATTTTTGTTTATGCTTCATGTATTGAAAAAATTCCAACACCATTTGTTGAAGAATTTAAAGATGAATTTGAAATTCAGAATGAAAAATATCTTTCAATCGATAATTTTAATGGTAGTGTAACTATAACAAAATGGAATGAAAATAAAATCTCAATATTTGCTGAAAAAAAGAGTTTGATTGGAAAAGGTGAATTAAATAAAGTAAAAATTGAAATTGAAAAGAATGGTGATATAAAAATTAAATCAGTTAAATTAAAAGAGAATCCTCAAATTTCTGTTACCTATAATATAAAAGTACCTGAAAAGATTATTTTAAAAGATATAATTACTTCAAATGGAAGCATTGAAATTGTTGATTTAAAAGGTGACTCATCACTAAAAAGTTCTAATGGGTTTATAAAGGTAACAAATCACATTGGAAATTTAAGATGTGATACATCAAATGGTAGAATTGAGTTAATAAATATATCTGGTTCAGCAAATCTTTATACTTCAAATGGAAAAATATTAGTTGATGGATGTGATTTTGTTATTTCTGGTGAAACATCAAATGGTGTGATTGAAATAAAAAGAGTAAAAAAGGTAGGCGATCTTAAAACTTCTAATGGAAAAATAGAGGTTGATTTATTATCTTTAAAAGAAGGTGGCGCAAAATTTTTAACTTCAAATAGTTCAGTTTATGTAAATTTAAAAAGTGATCTTAATTTAAATATTGAAATTGAAACATCAAATGGAAAGATAGATATAAAAAACCTTGATATTAAAATTGATACATTAAAAGATACATATTTAAAGGGGAAGTTAAATAATGGAGGTGATATTTTAGTAATTAAAACATCTAATGGTAGTGTTTATTTAAACAAAATTGATTGAAAAATCTTCTTTATGCTAAAATTATAAAAGTTATACTATATAAAACCTTCGGGGTCGGGTGGAATTCCCTACCGGTGGTAATAGGTTGAGTTTTTAAAAACTCAACCTTAGCCCACGAGCAACTCTTCTTCAAATAGAAGATGTTGCAGATTTGGGTGAGATTCCCGAGCCGACGGTGAAAGTCCGGATGGGAGAAGGTTCCCTCCCCGAAGCAAAAAGGAGGGATAAGATGAGAAAAAAAACTAAAGACTTAGTTTTTGGTGCTTTACTTGCTGCCTTATCTTTTATTTCAATGTACTTTATTCAAATTCCTATCTTTGCATCTGCACCATATCTTCAATTTGACCCATCAGAAATTTTCACTCTTTTTGCAGCATATTTTATTTCACCAATTATGGGTGTTTTAGTAACTCTAGTAAAAGTTATTCTTTTTTATTTTACAAAACAGGAAAGTGGAATAATAGGTTCTCTTATGAATTTTCTTGCTGTTGCACCATTTGTTTTTGTTGCTGGATTAATTTTTAAAAAATTTAAAAAATTGGCATTTCCTATAAACTATATTATTCCTATTCTTGCTGGTACAGTTGTAAGAGTTATTGTTATGATTCCTTCAAACTTAATTTTTGTTCCTCTATTTACTCAAATAGGAACAAGAGAACTTTGGATTTACATTTACACAATAAACATTCCATTTAACATTATTGTTTCTCTTTTAAATGGCTTTCTTTTTATAGTTTTTGTCTTGGCTCTATTTAAAATTAAAGAGGTGAGAAAAGAGTTTGTTGATGTTAAAGGATGAAGTTTTTCTTAATTTTGAGAAACCATTAAGATATTTAGGAAAAGAATGGAACTCAATTTATAAAGACCCAAAAAACAAAAAAAGATTTTTATTAATTTATCCCGACCTATATGAGGTCGGGATTTCTTCTTTTGCAATAATTCTTCTTTATCATCTTATAAATAAAAGAGAAGATACATATTGCGAGAGGCTTTTTTCACCAAATTTAGATCTTGAAAATTATCTTATAGAAAAAGGAATTCCTCTTTTTTCTATTGAAACAAGATCACCATTAAAAAATTTTCACATTTTAGGTTTTAGTTTGCAATCGCAATTAGATTTTACAAATGTTTTAAATATATTAAAATTGGGAGGGTTAGAAATTTTTTCTAATAAAAGAGAGAATTTTCCAATAGTCTTAGGTGGAGGTCCTATAACTTTAAATCCACTCCCTATTGCACCTTTTTTTGATGCATTTGTAATTGGTGAAGGAGAAGAGGTTGTAAATGAAATTCTTGATAACATTGATATAAACAAAGATAATTTTCTTGAAAAAATAAATGAAATTGAAGGGGTCTTTGTTCCAAAATTTGGTAAAAAGAAGATTAAAAAGAGATTAATAAAAGATTTTGATAACTCATTTTATCCTGAAAAACCACTTGTTCCATATATTCAGGTGATTCATGATAGAGGGGTTGTGGAGATATTTAGAGGATGTGATAGAGGTTGTAGATTTTGCATTTCAGGAATGGAAAAAAGACCAAGAAGAGAAAGAAGTGTTGATAAGATTTTAGAGATTATTGATAAAACAATAATAAGTACTGGATATGAGGAGATATCTCTTTTATCTCTTTCAACAACAGATTATTCGAAAATTGAAGAACTTCTTATAAATCTCAAAGAGAAATTAAAAGATAAAAAAATAACAATTTCTCTTCCTTCATTAAGAATTGATAATTTTTCTTTAAAACTTCTTGATTTAATTGATACTGGAAGAAAAGTAACACTTACTTTTGCACCTGAAGGTGGCACAGAAAAAATTAGAAGAGTGATGAATAAACCTATAAAAGATGAGGAGATTTTTGAAGTAATAAAAGAAGCTGTTAAAAGAGGTTATAAAAAGATAAAACTTTATTTTCTTGTTGGCATTCCTAATGAAGATGAGGAAGATATTTTTGGAATAAATGAACTAATAAAGAAAATTAAAATTGAAAATAGTAAAATAAAACTTTCAATTTCCATTAATCCATTTATTCCAAAACCATTTACACCTTTTCAATGGGAGCCATTCATTTCAAAAGAGGAATATATTAAAAAAATCCAAATTATAAAAAGTGGCTTAAAAGAAGTTAATCTTAATTACAGAGGTTGGGAAGAATCATTTATTGAAGCAATTTTATCAAGAGGAGATGAAGAGTTAAGTGAATTAGTATATGAAGCATTCTTAATGGGAGAGCGATTTTCAAATTGGAGAGAAAATTTTAATTTTGAAATTTGGGAAGAAATTATAAAAAGAAAAAAATTTAAAATAATTGATAAAGTTTTAAATGGCTTTGATTTAAACGAAACCCTTCCTTGGGAATTCATTGATATTGGAATAAATAAAAGTTTTTTAATTTCAGAAAGAGAAAAAAGTAAAAAGGGAGAAATTACAGAACCTTGCTTTATGGACTTTGAAAAGTGCACTTCTTGTGGAGTGTGTTTTAATTTATGACAAGAATAAGGGTTGAATATATAAAAAATGGAATTTTTATATTTTTATCAAATTTAGATATGATAAGATATATTGAAAGGGTTTTAAGAAGAAGTGAACTTCCTATAAATTTTACTTCTGGTTTTAATCCAAAACCAAAAATGGATTTTTCACCTGCAATACCTCTTGGTATTCCAAGTGAAAGTGAAATTTTTGATTTTTATTTAAATCATGATGTTCAAATAGAAGAGATTTTCAATAATTTAAAAAAGGGAATTGATAAAGATTTAATTATAAAAAGAATAAAAAAGGTAAATTTAAATTCAAAGTCTATTTCATCTTTGATAACTCACTTTGAAATTGAATTAATAGGTGAGGTTTTTAAGAATCTTGATTTAGGAAAATTTAGGATAAAAAAAGAAAGAGGTGGTAATATAAATTATTTAGATTTAGGGGAATTAATTTTTTTACAAGAAGAGTCAAATTTAGGAAAGAAATTGATTTTAAATAAAAATTTTTCATTAAGAGATTTATATGAAAACTTAAAATTTTATACAAAAGAAAAAATTTTTATTAGGAAATTAAGAAATTTAAAATTTGAAAATGATAAAATAATTGACATATTTGATTTAGAATGAAATCTAATATCTTCTATTAACATATTATTTTGTGTCAGAAACCAAAGCAACATATTAATATAGTATTGGCAATAAATTAACATGGTTGAAAATTTTAGAAAAATCTATATAATTTTTAAAGAGCCTTCTTATCAAGAGAGGTGGAGGGAACTGGCCCTGTGAAGCCCGGCAACCTGTGCTTCAAAAGCATAAGGTGCCAAATCCAGCAGGCTCAATAAATGCCTGGGAGATAAGAAGGTTGTCTTCTCCCAGAGTACATGAATAAGGAGGTATTATTATGAGAAAATATCTTTTTACATCTGAATCTGTAACAGAAGGACACCCAGATAAAGTTTGTGATCAAATAGCAGACACTGTTTTAGACGAATGCATAAAAGTTGATCCATATTCAAGAGTTGCTTGTGAAGTTATTGCAACAACAGGTTTAGTTCATGTTGCTGGAGAGATTACAACAAAAGCAAGGTTAGATTTTCAAGAAATTGTAAGAAATGTAATAAAAGATATTGGATATGATAAAGAAGGGTATGGCTTCAATTATGAAAGTGTAGGAGTGATTGTTTCAGTTAAAGAGCAATCTCCTGATATTGCCTTAGGGGTTAATAAAGCCCTTGAGTCAAAAGAGGGAGAAATGGAAGAGACTCTGGGAGCAGGAGATCAAGGAATTATGTTTGGTTATGCAACAAATGAAACTCCTGAATATATGCCAATGCCAATAATGCTTTCTCATAAATTATGTAAAAGATTAGCAGAAGTAAGAAAAAATGGAATACTTACTTATCTTAGACCAGATGGTAAATCTCAAGTAACAGTTGAATATAATGAAAGAAAACCTAAAAGAGTAACAAAAATAGTTTTATCTGCACAACATGATCCAGAAATTCCTCTTGAAAAACTAAGAGATGAGCTAATTGAAGTTGTAATAAAAAATGTTATTCCAGAAAATATGCTTCAAGGAACAGAATATTTTATAAATCCAACTGGAAGATTTGTCATTGGTGGGCCAAAGGGTGATACTGGTCTCACTGGAAGAAAAACGATTGTTGATACATATGGTGGTATGGCAAAAAATGGAGGGGGTTGCTTTTCAGGAAAAGATCCAACAAAGGTCGATAGAAGTGCATCATACATGGCAAGATATGTTGCAAAAAATATAGTTGCAGCAGGCATCGCAGAAAAGGTAGAAATACAAGTTGCTTATGCAATAGGAAAAGCAAAACCTGTTGCTCTTTTTGTTGATACATTTGGAACAGGTAAAATAGATGATGAAAAACTTGAGAAATTCATTGAAGAAAAAATAGATTTTACACCTCTTGGAATGATAAATAAATTAAATTTAAGACAACCTATTTATAGAAAAACTGCATGTTATGGACACTTTGGATGGGAAGAATATCCTTGGGAAAAACTCGATCTTGTGCCACTCTTCAAATCGCTTCTTGAGTAAAATTGCTGATGTTTTAATAGAAGATGTTCCATTAAAAGGAAAAGATTTACCCCTTTACTCATATTTAATTCCTGAAAAATTTGTTCAAAAAGTAGAAGTTGGTAAAAGAGTTTTTGTTCCGTTTGGAAGGGGAAATAAATTAAAAAAGGGAATAATTATAAAAATTTGGGAGGGTCAACAAGAAAATTTAAAAGAAATAATTGATCTTGTTTCAGATTTTAAAATTATTGATGAAGGTGGAATAAAAGTTTTATTTAAATTAAAAGAGAAATATTTTGCACCAGTCTCAAATTATTTAAAAAAAATTCTTCCCCTTGGAAAAAGTAAAAAAGGAGAAGAGATAATAAAACTTATTGATTCAGAATTCGAGAAGCATATCTCTCCAAGAGAAAAAAGAAAAATTGAACTTTTAAGTTTCCTTCTTGAAAATGAAGGAGAGATTAAATTAAGATTACTCAAAAAATTTTTCTCATCAAATGTTATAAATGATTTAATAAAAAGAGGTGTCATAGTAAAAACTTATGAATTTCAAAAAGAGAGAAAAAAAGAATTAAGTAAAAATAAAGAGATGAAATTTGAAAATATAAAAGAAATTTTAATTGAAGAAAACACACTTCTTTACGGTTATACATATAAAGAGAGATGGAATTATTATCTTGATTTAATTAAATCTTATGTGTCGAAGAACAAAAAAATAAAGATAATTTTTCCTGAAAAAATTGAGTTAGAAGAGTTTTATAAATTTATTCCAGATGAAATTAAAAAGATTTCAGAAAAAATAACAGGAGAAGAGAGTAAAAATGAAAGAGAAAGAATTTTAAAAGATATAAATGAAGATAGATTAAAGGTTCTATTTGGTACAACAATTTCTCTTTTACTTCCTCTAAACGAAAATTTACTCATAATTGAAAATGAATCAAGCTTTAAAAATCTTGAAGATTTACTTTCCCTTAAAATTTTAGATCTTTCAAAAACATATATAAATGAGAAAAATATTAAAATTTTAATTGGCTCTTTTTACCCTTCTTTTGAAGCATTAATAACATCAAAAAAAGAAAAATTTAATGAAATTAAAAAGAAAATTAGTTTAAAAAATATTGAAATTATTTATAGAGATTCTGAAAGGCTAATTTCACCATATTTAAAAAATATAATTTTAAAAAATAAAAATAGAAAAATTTTTATATTTTATCCAAGAAAAGGTTATTATCAATATCTATTTTGCGATGAGTGTGGATACACTGCAAAATGTCCAAAAGATAAAGTTCCATTAACATTTTTTAAAGAAGAAAGGAAGTTAATATGTAAAATATGTGGTTATGAAAAATTTCCTTTTGATATATGCCCTGAGTGTGGTGGTTTTTCTATGAGATTTTCAAGTCCTGGAATTGAAAGAGTAAAAGAGAGATTAAAAAGGATTTTTTATGATAAAAAAATATTTCAACTTGATGAATGGATAACAAAAGGAAGCGAGAAAAAAAGAAAAGAAATAGTAAATGAGTTTATTTTGAATGGAGATATTATAATTGGAACTCAACTAATTTTATCTCTTTTAAAAAAAATAAATGAATTTATATTTATATTTCTTGATATAGATTTTATGTTAAATTTTCCAGAATATGACTCATTTGAAAATATTTTTTATCTTTTATTGAGAGTTTTAGAAGATTCAATTGTATCAAATGGAAAGGTTTATATACAAACAAGATTTCCAAATAACATTGTATTTAAGGCATTTAAAGAAAGAAATCTAAATCTTTTTATAAATGAAGAACTAAAAAGAAGAAAAGAGACAAAATTTCCACCTTATTATAAATATATTGTCATAGAAGATGTTCAAAAAAATTATTATGATGAATTAATAAAATTAAAGGAAAATGATGATGAAATATATTATTCTGATGGAACATTAAAAATAAAAACGAAAAATTTTTTCAAATTTGATAAAATTTTTGATAAAATTAAATATGAAAAGATTGTAAGAATTAAGGAGTTTTGAATGAGAGATATTATTTTAATAGGTAATCCTATATTAAGAAAAAAATCTCAACCTGTTAAAAAGGTTGATAAATATATAGAAAAACTTGTTGAAGAAATGAAAAAAGTTTTAAACAAAAGTGAAATACCAGCAGTTGGTCTTTCTGCTCCCCAAATTGGAGAACTTTTAAGAGTTATTATCTATAAAGATGAAGATAAAATACATACAATTATTAACCCTAAAATTATAAAAAAAGATGGAAAAATTGTAATTGAAGAAGGTTGTCTTTCTATACCTGGTGTATATGGAGATGTAGAAAGATCAAACAAAATATTGGTATCAGGACTCTCTTTAACTGGAAAGAAAATAGAGATAGAAAAAGAGGGGCTTCCTGCTGTTATAATTCAACATGAGATAGATCACTTAGATGGAATACTTTTTATAGATAGGATAAAAGATATAAAAACACTTAGAATTGAAGAGGGGTATAAAGTTCCTGAGGAACTTTTAAATAGAGTTTAATGAAAATAACATTTTTTGGGTCTGATTTTTTTTCACTTCCATTTTTAGAGGAGTTATATAATAAAGGTTATGAAATAAATCTTATCATTACAACACCTGATAAACCAAAAGGAAGAGGTCTTAAAATAGAAGAAACACCAACAAAGACTTTTGCAAAAGAAAATAAATTAAATTTTATTGAAGTTGATAAATTCAAAAATTATTTAGACATAATTGAAAAAAATAAAGGAGATATTGGTGTTGTTGTATCTTTTGGAAAAATTATACCTCAAAGTTTATTAAATATTTTTCCAAAAGGAATAATAAATGTTCATCCATCTCTTTTACCAAAATATAGAGGTCCAAATCCAATAAGATGGCAAATTTTAAATGGCGAAAAAAAGAGTGGAATAACAATAATTAAATTAACAAGTGAAGTTGATGCAGGACCAATTTTAATTCAGAAAGAGATTTTTGTTGATGAAAATGATAACTATTCAAATTTATCAAAAAAATTAATTGAATCTGGAAAAGAAATTTTAATTGAAGCAATAAAAATTATTGAGAATGGAAAAGATGTCTGGATTGAACAAAAAGGAGAGGCAACTTTTGCTCCAAAATTTGAGAGCGATTTTGAAAAATTAGATTTTAGAATGGAGGGAGATTACTTAAGAAGAAAAATTCTCGCACTATCTTTTGAACCAGGTGCATACTCTTTTTTTAGAGAAAAAAGAGTAAAAATTTTAGATGCTTTAATTATTGATGATTTTTTTGAAGGTGAACCTGGAGAGATTGTCTTTGTAGACAAAAACTCATTTGGAATTAAAACAAAAGATAAAGTTTTAATCCCTAAAATTATTAAAATTGAGGGAAAAAAAGAGATGGGGGCAAAAGAGTTTATAAATGGTTATAAACCTAAATTAAAGGAAAAATTTATTTAAATTTTTAATAAATCTCTAAATACCTATCTATCTCCCAATCTGTAATATGAATTCTAAAACTATCCCACTCCTCCTTTTTTGCTTCTATTAACTTTTCAATTACATGCTCTGATAATGCATTTTTTAAAACATCATCTTTTAGAAATTCATCCATTGCTTCCATTAAACTTCCAGGTAAACTTTCTATTCCAAGTTTTTTTCTTTCTTCATCACTAATTGTGTATATATCAATATTTGTTGGCTCTCCTGGATCGATTTTATTCTTTATTCCATCAATTCCAGCAGCAAGAATAACAGCAAAAGCAAGGTAAGGATTACAAGATGGA
Organism: Caldisericia bacterium; assembly: GCA_026414995.1. Classification (NCBI taxonomy): domain Bacteria; kingdom Pseudomonadati; phylum Caldisericota; class Caldisericia; species Caldisericia bacterium. The sequence continues at coordinate 14,763 of JAOAHY010000001.1, forward strand.
TCTGGTGATCTAAACTCAATTCTTCTTGCAATTCCTGTTGCTGCAGGAATTCTAATTAAAGCAGATCTATTTCTCAATGCCCAAGAAATGTAAACTGGTGCTTCATAACCTGGAACAATTCTTTTATAAGAATTAACTGTTGGGTTAGCAATAAAAGTAATTCCTTTAGCATGTTTTAAAATTCCACCAATAAAATAGAGCGCTTCTTTTGATAGTTCATATTTTCCATTTTTGTCATAGAAAATGTTTTCTCCATTTTTAAATAAAGATAGGTGTGTATGCATTCCTGAACCATTTATTCCAAAAACTGGTTTTGGCATAAATGTTGCATGAAGACCATATTTTAATGCAATTGTTTTTGTTACAAGTTTAAATGTAATTACATTATCAGCTGTTCTTAATGCATCAGAATATCTAAAATCAATTTCATGTTGTCCTTCTGCAACTTCATGATGTGCTGTTTCAACCTCAAAACCCATCTCTTTTAATGTTGTTACAATCTCTTCTCTTACCTTTTCTCCAAGATCAATTGGAAGTAAATCAAAATAACTTCCATGGTCATGAGTTATTGTTGTTGGTCTTCCTTTATCATCTTTTTTAAATAAGAAAAATTCTGCCTCTGGTCCTGCATTTAAAACATATCCAAACTCATTCTTTACTTTTTCCATCTCTTTTTTAAGAACATATCTTGGATCACCTTCAAAAGGAGTTCCATCTGGGTTTAATACATCACAAATTAGACGAGCAACAGTTCCTCCGCCAACAGTCCATGGAAGAATTGCAAATGTATTTGGGTCTGGATAAAGAAGCATATCTGACTCTTGAATTCTTACAAAACCTTCTATTGATGATCCATCAAACAAAATACCATTTTCAAGTGCTGAAGGAAGTTCTGAAGATGGAATTTCAACATTTTTTGGAATTCCTAAAATGTCTGTAAACTGAAGCCTTATAAAAACCACATTTTTTTCTTTTACAAGCTTTAATACATCGGCTTTATCCATTTATCTCACCTCCTAAAATTAAATCATAAATATACCACTACATAAATTTTTGTCAACTATGTTAATTTCGTGTCAGTACCTTTGTAACATGTTAATTTCGTATCAGACACAAAAGTAAAATGGTTTAGAGGTATAATATTATGTTGGAGGTTTTTTTCTATATGAAATATAAAAAAGATGGTAATTTGATTTTTGTTTTAATTGAAAAAGAGGAAAGTATAAAAGAGAATTTAGAAAAACTAATTTTAAAAGAAAAAGTTTTAAATACTGGAATTATTTTATCTTCAACTGGAATGGTTAAAGATATAGAAATTGCTTATGGTTATTATGATGGTAAAAATGTCTCTTATGAAAAAGAAATTTTAAAAGGTCCATTTGAACTTTTAAGCATGAGTGGATTTTTAATAAATAATGAAAATTATCCATTTCATATACATATAAATTTGGGTGATAAAGATAAAAGAAGTTTTGGTGGACATCTATTTGATGGTAAAGTTCATACATTTATAGAAATGGTAATTCTTGAATCAAATTTGGTATTAAAAAGAGAATTAAAAGATGGCTTAAATCTAATTAATTTTTCACATTAGCAGAAAAAAGATTTCCTGATATAATATTGTAGTTATCCTTTAAAGGAGATTAACTATGAATAAAGATTTTGCAATTAAGACAATTGAACTTGGAAGAACTTATAAAAAGGGAAAAAGAGTGATTGAAGCACTTAAGAATATAAATATTGAGGTTGGAAGGGGAGAAATTTTTGGTCTTTTAGGACCAAATGGTGCTGGAAAAACAACACTTATAAAGATTCTTACAACTATTCTTCTACCCTCAACTGGAAAGGCATATGTTTTAGGATTTGATGTTGAAAAAGATACTTTAAAAATAAGAGAAAAAATTAATATGGTAAGTGGAGGGGAGTGGGCTGGTTATGGAATTTTAACTGTAAAAGAAAATCTTTGGATGTTTTCACAATTTTATGGAATTCCATCAAAAATAGCAAAAAAAGAAATTGAAAAATATCTTGAAATTTTTGATCTTAAAGAAGAAGCAAATACAAAAATAAGTAATCTCTCAACAGGTATGAGACAAAAGATGAATTTTATAAGAGGTATACTTTCTGATCCAGAAGTTCTTTTCCTTGATGAGCCAACTCTTGGTCTTGATGTTCAAGTTGCAAGAACAGTTAGAAATTTTATAAAATCTTGGATTAAAGAAAAACCTGGAAGAACAATTTTACTTACAACACACTATCTTAATGAAGCAGATGAGTTGTGTGATAGAATAGCAATTATTGATAATGGGCAAATATATGCTCTTGATACTCCAGAAAACTTAAAGAATATTTTAAAAGATAGAGTTTATTATTCAGTTGAAGTAGCAAGAAGTGAATATTTAAAACTTGATTCAATTCCTTATACAACAAAATTTTTTGTGAATCCTGTAAAAGATGGAAAATTAGAAATTAAGTTTCAAATTGAGAGTGAAAATCGTATTGTTGATGTATTTAATTTCTTAAAAGATAAAGGATTTAATGTTCTTTCATTTAGAAAAAGAGAGCCAACACTTGAAGATGTATTTATTGAAATTGTAGGAAGGGAATTTAAAGATGAAGAAGTATCTAATTAGAAATTTAAGGGCAATTAAAGGAAGAGCATATCCAAGAATAATTGCAGCAAATAGAGAATATTCTTGGGTTATTGCAGATGTAGTTTTACCACTTCTTTCTGTTATTGCTTATGGACTTTTATATAAATATCTTGGAGCAAGTAAAGATTTTTTAGGCTTTGCAGTTCTTGGTGGTGCTATGAGCGCTTTCTGGTTAAATGTACTTTGGGATATGGCATCACAATTATATTGGGAAAGAATGAGTGGCAATCTTCAACATTATATTATGAGTCCAATATCTCTTATGGCAATTTTATTTGGAATGAGTATAGGTGGAATGTTTTCAACCTCTTTAAGAGCACTTGCAACACTTACTGTTGGAACTATTATTTTTAAACTTGATTTTAGTTTTATAAATATTCCTCAACTAATTCTTGTTTTCTTTTTAACTTTATCTGCTCTTTATGGTCTTGGAATGACACTAGCATCACTTTATCTTATTTGGGGAAGAGAAGCATGGCACTTATCAGAATTTTTCCAAGAGCCAGTTTATCTTGCAAGTGGAATGTATTTTCCAATTAAATTTTTAGGAATCACTGGATTTTTCTCATCAATTATTCCTTTAACTCTTGGTTTAGATGGAATAAGGCAACTTATTTTTAGGCAAGGAGCTCTTTTTGGATTTTTAAATGTAAAAATTGAAATTACAATTCTTGGAATTTTAACAGTGATCTATCTTTTTCTTGCTTATTACTACCTAAAGAAAATGGAATATCTTGCAAGAAAGGAGGGGAAACTTACAATAAGATGGGAATAATTAGAAAAATTTTTAACGATTTTAAGGCATCATTTCTACTTGGATGGAAAATTGAAAGCAACTGGACAGATCCATTTTTGTTTATAATATATTCTCTTGCAAAACCTTTATCAAGTGCTTTTATTTTAATAATAATGTTTGTTATAATTACAAGAAATCAACTTCCTGAATATATACCTCATCTTCTAATTGGAAATGCTCTTCACCTTTATACTGCAAATGTACTTTTTGGAATAGCATGGACAGTTATTGATGATAGAGAATATTATGAAACTTTAAAATATGTTTATATATCTCCAATAAGTTTATTTTTATTTTTAACAGGAAGAGGTTTTGCAAAATATATAACAACAACAGTTTCAGCAATTATTATTTTAATAACAGGTTCTCTTCTTCTTAAAGTAAATTTTTCTTTAATTCCATTTTGGTATATTTATCTTCCTATATTTATAATTCTTGGCACGCTTTCTCTTTTTATAATAGGATACTTTTTTGCTGGTGTAAACTTTTTAATCTCAAGACAAGGCTGGTTTTTAACTCAAAGCGCAACTGGTGTTTTTCTTCTCTTAACAGGTGCAATTTTTCCTATAGATACTCTTCCTTCTTTTTTGAGTAAAATTGGAATTTTTATACCACAAACAATCTGGATGGATGGAATGAGAATAATTTTATTAGGAAGTGGATGGAATGAAGCATTTAAAAATTTTACAATAAATCAAATGACTTCACTTCTTGCTTTAGAAAATTTTGTTTATTTTTTGGTTATTTTTCTATTCTTTAATTTTTCACTTAAAATTGCAAGAACAAGAGGGCTTATTGACCAAAGGTCAATGGGTTAATCAAAATAAACTCTTTTCAATTGAAAAATTTTCCAAAATTATTTTGTATATCTCATCAAAATTTTTACCTGAAAAATTGTCTTTCTTTTCTTGCCCTTTTGTAAAATGAATATAATTTATCCCAAAATTTTTTGCCCCAATTATATCTTTTTCAAAATTATCCCCTATATGTAAAACTTCCTTTTTCTCAACATTAAACTCATCTAAAATTTTTTGGAAATTCTTCTTATTAGGTTTAACAAAACCAATTTCATCTGAAAAAAATGTTTTATCAAAATAATCTAAAAGAGAAAATCTTTTTAAGATTTCTCTTAAAGCCCATCCAGGAGTTCTTCCAGCGTCTGATAAAATGCAAAGTTTTAATTTTAAATCTTTTAATTTTTTAATGAAATCTTCTACTCCATCAATTAATGGTGGAGGAATATCAAAAATTGCTGTTTCATATACATTTTTTATGTCTTCTAAAACAACTTCATTTATTGTCATTTCAAACAGTTTAAAAAAATAACATATCTGTTTTTCAGTATTTATGCTTCTTAAAGTTTTTCTCTGAACTGAAAAAAGCCACTCACTCATCTTATTATAGGCTTCTTTTGCTTCTTCATATGAAATATTAAGAGGGGAGAGATATTCATATAATTTTTTTATTCTTATCTCTCCCCTCTTCTCCTCAAGGTCTTCTCTATCTTCAATGATTGTATCCCAGAGGTCTAAACTTATAACTTTAAGCAACTTTCTCTTTCTTTATATCTTCAAGTATTTTCTTTAACTCTTCTCCTTCTATTGTCTCTTTATCAAGTAAAACTTCAACAACCTTATGAACTCCTTCTTCATTATCTTTTAAAATATTCTTTGCTCTTTCATAGCACTCTTCAACAATATATCTTACTTCTTTATCAATTTCATATGCAATTTGTTCTGAATAATCTCTTTCTGAAGCAATATCTCTTCCTAAAAAAACATATTCACTTTTTCTTCCAAATGTAAGTGGCCCTAATCTTTCGCTCATTCCAAACTCAGTTACCATTTTTCTAACAATCTCTGTTGCTCTTCTCAAATCATTTTCAGCACCAGTTGTCTTATCTTTTGTGAAAAGTTCTTCTGCTGCTCTTCCACCAAGGAGAGTTGTTACTTCAGAAAGAAGTTGTTCTTTTGTTCTTAAAAACTTTTCTTGTTCTGGAAGTTGAAGAGTGTATCCAAGAGCCATACCTCGAGACACAATTGAAATTCTATGAACTGGATCTGAACCTGGAAGCATATTTGCAACAACTGCATGACCTGTCTCATGAAAAGCAATTATTCTTTTTTCTTCTTCAGAAACAACTCTTGTTTTCTTTTGTGGACCTGCTATAACCCTATCAATTGCCTCTTCAAGTTCATCCATTGTTATAAATCTTTTATTTCTTCTTGCTGCAAGAAGTGCTGCTTCATTTACTAAATTTTCAAGATCTGCTCCTGTAAATCCTGCTGTTCTTTTAGCAAGAGTTATTAAATTTATATCAGGTCCAAGTGGTTTATTTCTTGTGTGAATTTTTAAAATCGCTTCTCTTTCTTTAACATCTGGATAATTTACAACAATTCTTCTATCAAATCTTCCGGGTCTTAAGAGTGCTGGATCCAAAATATCTGGTCTATTTGTTGCTGCAATAACAATTATTCCACTATTTGGATCAAAACCATCCATTTCAACAAGAAGTTGGTTTAGGGTTTGTTCTCTTTCATCATGTCCACCGCCAAGACCTGCGCCTCTTTGTCTTCCAACTGCATCTATTTCATCAATAAATATTATGCATGGAGCATATTTTTTTGCTTCATTAAATAGGTCTCTTACTCTTGCTGCACCAACTCCAACAAACATCTCAACAAATTCAGAACCTGATACAGAGAAAAATGGAACCCCTGCCTCACCTGCAACTGCTTTTGCAAGAAGAGTTTTTCCACATCCAGGTGGACCAACTAGAAGAATACCTTTTGGAATTTTAGCACCAAGAGCTGCAAATTTTCTTGGGTTTCTTAAAAATTCTATTTCTTCTTGTAAATCTTCTTTAACCTCTTCTAAACCTGCTACATCGTTGAATGTTATTTTTGGTTTATTTTCAATAAATAATCTCGCTCTACTTTTTCCAAAGTTAAAAACTTGAGAGTTTGCTCCACCTGATAATGCTCTCATCATTATCATCCAGAAAAATATAAGAAGTATAACTGAACCAATGTTTGTAAGAACATACCACCATGTGCCACTATTTGAGGTTGGTTTTATAGTTGCATTAACTCCTTTTTCAATGAGCAAATTTGGTAAATTTGGATCATCAAAAGGTGGTAAAACAGTTGTAAATTTTGAACCATCTGTGTATGTTCCAGTAACATTTTGTCCATCAATTGTAATATCTCTAACTCTTCCATCTTTAACTTTTAAAATAAATTCAGTATATGAAATTTTTTCAGATGAGGTTATGCTTGAAGAACCAGAATAGAAACTATAAATAAAATATACAAAAATTATCATTAATATAATTGGTAAAATGCTTCTAATTATATTGAAAATGTTGTTACCTTTTTTCATACTTCATCACCTCATACATATAAACTTCTGGTTTCAAGACACAGATATAAGGAAGATTTCTATATTTTTCATTAAAATCAAGACCATATCCAACAACAAACTCATCTGGAACTTCAAAGCCATAAAATTCAATAGGCACTTCTTTAATTCTTCTTACTTTTTTATTCAAAAGAGAAACAGTTTGAAGTGATAGAGGTTTCCTTGAGGAGAGTAATTCTCTTAAGTGAGACAAAGTTAACCCTGTATCTACAATATCTTCAACTATTAATACATGTCTTCCTTCTATTGAGTGATCAAGATCCTTAGTTATCTTAATTATACCAGAACTTTTTGTTGATGCACCATAAGATGAAATTCCCATGAAATCAAGAGAAAGATAAATATTCATCTCTTTTACTAAATCAGAGAGAAAGATTGTTGCTCCTTTTAAAATACAAATTAAGTGTGGAAATAAATCTTTATAAAAATCACTTAATTCTTTTGCAAGTTCTTTTACTCTTTTTTTAATCTCTTCTTCTTTTATAAGAATCTTTTGTATATCTTTATCCATTCATTGTCCTCCAATTCTATTGTAATATATAAAACTCTTTTTGTCATCTCACTAACTTTATAGTTTTCATTAATTCTTAATCCAATAATCCATAGTATATCACTTTTTGAATCAGAAAGAATTGGTATTTTCCATTTTACACTCTTTGGAACCTTTAAATCTGTTAAAAAATCTTGTAATTTTTTTGAAAATTTTAGCCCAAGTGGAGTAAATTTTTCTCCAAATTTTGGAGGTCTTATATATAAAGGAAAAGAAATTTTATCAAAATCAAAATATGCTTCAAAAGGATTATTAACCTTTTCCATCTTGTCTATTAGTTTTAATGTAATTTTTAAACCATCTTTTTTAACTTCACCTAATTCATTAATTTCAATTAAATAATCTTTAAAATTAGTAGAAATTTTTTCAATAATTATTACATCTTTTTCTCTTCTTGCAATTAGTTCTTTTGATAAAATTATCTCTTTTCCACTTTTTTTATTTATTAAATTAATAACATCATCAATATTTTTAACTGAAAATTCTCTTAAATCCTCTCCTATATTATTAATAATTTCTCTTATTATTCTTCTCTGTATTGATTTATGAAGATTTTTGAAATTTTTAATTTCTATTGAAAAGCAATCATCAAATTTTTTTAAAACTTCTTTTATTTTATCTTGAGTTATTTCATTAAGTAATTCTTCATCATATTTCACTATTTCAGATAAATCAAACAATTTTTCTTTGAAAGATTTATTATACTCCTTTTCTATATAGGGAATTAATTCATTTCTAATTTTGTTTCTTAGATATATTGATTCTAAATTTGTTTTATCAACTCTAAATTGTAAATTTTTTTCTTTTAAATATTTCATAATCTCTTCTCTTTTAACAATTAAAATTGGATGAATTATATTTCCCCATTTTGGCAAAATTCCTTGAAGACCTTTTAGCCCTGTGCCTCTAATAAAATTCATTAAGATTGATTCAATGTTATCATCAAAGTTGTGTGCTAAAGCAATTTTTGTAAAGTTTTCTCTTTTTAATATTTCATTGAAAAATTTAAATCTTTCCTCTCTTCCAACTTCTTCAATTGATTTTTTCCTTTCTTCACTTAATTTTTTTATATTTAACCTTCTTACAAATAGAGGAATTTTTAATTTTTGAGACACTTTTCTAATAAATATTTCATCTAAATCTGAATCTTCTCCTCTTAAAAGGTGATTTAAATGTACTAAAATTATTGGATTATTATAGTTTTCTTTTAAAAAATAGAGAAGAAAAGTTGAATCAGGTCCACCAGAAAAAGCAACCACAATTTTATCTTGAGGTAAAATTAGGGAATTTTCTTCAATAAAATTTTTAACTTTAATGATAATATTCATTTTAATGGTGGCGGCGGAGGGAGTCGAACCCACGACACCACGGGTATGAGCCGTGTGCTCTGACCAACTGAGCTACGCCGCCTTTATTCAAATTTTACTAAATTTAAAAAAACTTTCAATAAAACAAATTTTAATAATTGATGTTAAAATTATTTTTATTATTTTTTAAATTATTTATTTTTTAAACTTTTTTATGGCACTTCTTTTCTAATTATTCTTACTATAACATCTCTTGGAAGTGGATCTTTACCTTGAGGTGTTAATCCATCAACTGGAACTATAGCAAAAACAGTTTCTCCTAAATTTGGAACAACTATTTTTGAATAATCCCATTCTGAATAAATTGGTATCTTTTTACTTGGTATTTCTATAAGTAATTCTTGTCTTTTTGGATTAATTACAAGGTGATTTATAGATGATTCAAGAATATAAGAGTATGCCCAATGAGACATTGGAGTATCAGGATATGGGTTCTTAAATGTTGTATCTTTAAATGGTCCTCTTCCAAGTGCTTTACATGCAATTGTTACAAATTCTGCTCTTGTTATTGGTTTATCAGGTCTATATGTTCTATCTGGATATCCTGAAATTACTCCTATCTTTGCTACTGCTTCTATAACTCCATAAGCCCAATGAGTTTTATCTAAATCTCTAAATGTTGGAGTAAGAGGATATTCTGGTTTAAGTTTAAGTAGATTATAGAATATTGCTGCTGCTTCTGCTCTTGTTATTTTTCTATTAGGATTAAATTTTCCATCGGGATAACCTATAACTAATTTTTCAAGGAAACTTACAACTATATGTCCATAACCCCAGAATGTTGGTTTAACATCTGGGAAAGGAATTTGATTTGTATCTTTTCCATATTCAAGCCACTTAAGACCAAGTGCTCTTGCTACAGAAGATGCAACTTCTGCTCTTGTTATATTATTTTCAGGTTTAAATGTTCCATCTGGATAACCTGAGAAGAAGTTGTGGTGATAAACTTGAATGCACTTAATTTTAGTTTTTACTTCTGATTCTTTATATCCATCCCAATTTTGAGCAATTATTGAAACTCTATTTGTTATATAATCATCACAATTTCCTAATACCTTTACTTTAACCCAAAGAGTTATCTCTTCTCCACCTTTTACCTCTTCAAACAACCATGAAACAACTCTTGTGTATTGATTATATTCATAACCCTTTGAAGCATCAACAAATTCAAGTGATGAAGGAATTGAATCAGCAACTCTAACATTTTTAGCATCTCCACCTTCATTTTTAAATGTGATTGTATAAGTAATTATTTCTCCCCAGTAAATTTCTGATAGACCTTCTTTTATTATTGAAAGTTCTGGTGGTTCTGGTGGAAGAGGTTCAGGTGGCGGAGTAGGTGGAGTTGGAGGTGTTGGAGGAGTTGGTGGAGTTGGAGGTGGTGGTGGAGATGGCGGAGTAGGTGGTGGTGTTGGGGGAGTAGGGGGTGTTGGAGGTGGTGGGGGTGGAGGTGGTATTTCACCTGGGGTTGTTGATTCACAATCATAATCATCTCCTTGACCATCTCCTGGTGTTGAATCTGAATCCCTCTCATTT
>JAOAHY010000001.1:25183-168115 GCA_026414995.1 Caldisericia bacterium
GTTATTGTGAATGTTATATTGCTTCCAACATTTGGATTTGAGTTGTTTACACTCTTTGTAAGTGATAGATCAATAACTGCACCTGGGGTTGTTGATTCACAATCATAATCATCTCCTTGACCATCTCCTGGTGTTGAATCTGAATCACTCTCATTTGCTGCTGTTACTTCAGCACAGTTGTTATAGTTTCCAGATGAATTTACAGTTACTGTTATTTGAAGTGTTGCTGAAGAGCCACTATTTATTGTTCCAACACTCCACAATCCATTTGTTGGATTGTATGTTCCTTGAGATGCAATATGTGAAACATATGTATATCCAGAAGGTAATAGATCTGTTACTTGAACACCAGTTGCTTGAGATGGTCCAGAGTTATTTAAAGTTATTGTGAATGTTATATTGCTTCCAACATTTGGATTTGAGTTGTTTACACTCTTTGTAAGTGATAGATCAATAACTGGTTGTTTAATTTCAACTCTATAATCTTCCACTTCACCATTATTTTCTAAACCAGTATATGATGGAGAAGACACTGAATAGGTTGTAAATCTAAAACGCGCATATGTAAAACCAAGTGATGCATAAGAAGGAACAGCAAAAGACAAATTATTGGTACCAGCAGTAAGAGGTTGATTTGTAAAAATTCTTTCACCAGCATCTGCCCAATCTCCATCAATATTAAAATCTAACCATGCATTTAAATATCCATTTGTTGAGGCGATAACTCTTATATTTGCATTTTGGCTTGGTGTTATATAAGATAAAAAAGTAACACCATCTTCATCATCTAAATTATTATTATCATCACCTAAAGCATTAAAGTCAGGCTGACCATTATTTTCTCCATCTATTAAAGTACCAAGATATATACCTGTAAAAATTTTGTGTCTAGCACCATTATTTGATTGTAAAGTAGGATAAGTTGGGTCTGGAGAGTCTCCATAATCATATTCGTGAACAGTAACAATTGCTCTATCTTCTCCATAGTCACCATTATAATGAAAACTACTTCCACTTTTATCATAGATAAATGGACCAACATAAGTTATACCTTTACCTTTTGCAAGTAAATTCCATGTTGAGGTCATTACATAACCGCCTGTATTTGTCATCATCAAATCTGGTGTTGGTGGCACAGGAGGAGTTGTACTAACACTTATAGGCTCAACAATTGCTGGATCGTATCCAACAATGGGTATTGTAACTATATCATAAGTTGTAGATGTGTATGCTTGAACTTGCAATTGAAATATCTCTCCTATTCCTGGGTCAGAAGATGATGGTGTTATTGATATAATCTCATTTCTACTCTGAGATACTAATTTTTCAACATATAATGAACCTATAATTGGATTTGGAGTAATTGATGAGACATTATTACCAGAAACAATTATTGCATAATTTCTACTTGTCAAATGAGCACTTTTCGTTCTCTGAACTACTACAAGAAAAAATACATCTTTGGTTTGTCCTGGACTTATATCTCCTAAATTTTTTATACTTAATTCATTTGGATGAAGATTTATATATGAGTTAGATGAAGTCCATGAAAAAGTTGCTTGTACATTAGTAGCATTTTCTGAACCAGTATTTTTAATATGAATTTGGATTAAAAATTCTGCCGGACCTTCTATTTCGGGTTTGTTACTATCTAAACCAATAATATCCCAAGATCCCTTTGTTAATGTTAAGGTAGTTGCTGCTTTAACAATTTTTATATTTGAAAATGGAAAGTTTATAAAAAGGGTCAGTGAAATAATTAGCATTATAAATATGGCAAACCTTTTTTTCATAATTTTTAACCTCCAAAATTTATTTATGGGACCGGGTTTGCCATTGGCTCCATTCTGTTCAAGGCAACCATCTCATGAAAAGAATTTCATCGCCTTCCCATTCTAAAAACTATATGATTAAATATTAATAAACAATACTAATTTTGTCAATAGTTTAAAAAACTCATTGAATGAAAATTTTTACTAATTTAAAAAATAAATTTATAGTATAATATAAAAGGCCAGGGGTGCTGCCTTGTTTGGGCGGCTGAGAGGGAAAGAGTAAATCTTTCCCAACCCTTTGAACCTGAACTGGGTAATGCCAGCGGAGGAAGTGCTAAACATTTCCCCCGCTTCCCTTGGCTAAAATTTTATGAAGGGAGGCGTTATTATGCAAAACTTTTTTGAAAGATTCAATGAATTTTTTTCAAACCCCACTGTTCACACTATTATTATGATTGTAATGATTATTTTATCTGCACTTTTTTTGGGAATTGTTTTAAGAAGAAAAGAAAGATTAACATCAAGACAAATCGCTGAAATAGGCCTTGCACTTGCATTATCAACAATATTGTCTGAAATAAAAATTTCAGGATTTTGGGCTCAAGGAGGTTCTGTAACTGCTGCATCTCTTGTTCCAATTATGATTATTGCTTTTAGATATGGTGGAAAAGTTGGTTTAACAGTTGGAATTATCCATGGTTTAATTCAGTTAATAATTGGTCCTTATGTAGTTCATCCAATTCAACTTCTACTTGATTATCCTATTGCTTTTGGAATGATAGGTTTATGTGGATTTTTTAACAAAAATAAAGTTTTGGGAATTATAATTGGTCTTGTTGGTAGATTTTTTATGCATTTCATCTCAGGAATAATTTATTTCTCTCAATATGCACCAGAAGGATGGAATCCAATATATTATTCATTTGTTTATAACATTTCTTATATTGTTCCAGAAATAATAATTTCTGTAATTGTCTTTAAACTCGCTGGTGAAAGATTAGTCGAGATTTTAAAACAAACTACATAAAGATTTTCTTAATTAAATTTAAAACCTAGATTAATATATGCAATTCTTATATTATTTATATAAGGAGAAGAAAAAATTTGATCAATTTAAAAAGAGCAATAATTGTATTAAATGGAAATCTTTCAAAAGATTTAGAAGCTTACAAAAAAAGATTAAATGATAACACATTGATAATATCATGTAATGGTGGATATTTTAATTCTGTTAAATTAAATATTAAACCAGATTTAATTATAGGTGATCTTGATTCTATAAATCACATTAAATTTGAAAATAAAATAACTTTTCCAAAAGAAAAAGATAAAAGTGATTCTGAACTTGCAGTTGATTATTTAATCGAAAGAGGTTTTAAAGAAATTGAATTTTGGGGTGCAATTGGAGATAGAATTGACCACACTCTTTTCAATATCTCACTACTTGTGAAAATTTATAAGGAGGGTTGCAGAGGATTGATTTTTCACCCTCCTTTTTATATTTTCTTAATTGATAAAAGTTATAAGTTTCAGAAAAAAGAAAAGGGGATTATATCTTTTTATCCTATAACTTTTGAAATTAAAAATTTAAAGATAAAAAACTTTAAATATGAGTTAAATGGTAAAAATATAAATTTAGGAAGCTCAGAAACATTAAGTAATGAATTTATAGGAAAAGAGGGAGAAGTTTATTTTGATTATGGTCTTATTCTTGTTATAAGCGAGTCTCTATAAGTTCATCAAGTTTTTTATAACACTTAGAACAGACATTTAATTTCAATAATTTTCCATTAACAACTCTTTGAACTTTATGCAAATTAGGTTTCCAAACTCTTTTTGTTTTTCTATTTGAGTGTGAAACATTGTGTCCACTAATTGGTCCTTTTCCACAAATATCACATCTTCTTGCCATATCTATCTCCTCCTAAATAAAATTCACAGATTTCAATTATACTATAATTTTTTAAATTAGCAAAATTTTAATAAAGTTCAAGCACTTTTTTACACACTGAAAAATTTGTTTGATAGATATAAAACATATGGAAAAAATACTGGAATAAAGTAGTGACTCGATGGAATCCAAATTATTTTTGGCTTTCCTAAATTTTTCCATAGTTCTATAACAGAGTTTCTAACAATTACAAAATCAAAAATGCCATTTATAAATAGAATATCCCTTGGATTATTAAATGAAGAATATGTTAAGGGGTCAACAAGATACCATAATTTATCTGTTTTAATTAACTTTTTCTCTTTCTTTACCTGTTTAACATAGTCTAAAAATTGCTTTAGCTCTTCTTTATAACTTTTAAAATTATAACCTTTACTTTTATAATATTTTCTTGAAGAAATTCCATATAAACCTTCCCAGGTTAATCTCAATATATTTCCACCTCCCATTATTGAAACGCCCTTTTTTATTTCATCACTTATTCCCATTAATAAGTTCAATAAAATAGCACCAAGGGAAAGCCCAATTCCATAGAATTTTGAATCATTTTCAAATAATTTTAAAAAATAAATAAAATGTCTTAAATCAACAACGCTCTGCCTCATTGAAAAAAAATATTCTTCATCATCATTGCTTAAAAAAAGTTCACCACATTTTTTACCTTTAGGTGTTCTCTCTCTGTGAAAAGGTAGAGATATAAAAGATACTTTAAAACCTTGTTTTATAAAAAAATAAACACATGCATATTCAAATGCAGGATATGTTTCATGAACTGGATGAATGGCAATAATATTTATTCCATTAAAATTATTTTTAGGGTAGTAAATATAGCCATAAATAAAATTATTTTCTTCATATTTTGATTGAAGAGTACTTCTAAATTTAACTATTTTATATTTATAATTATTAAAAATTTCTTCTTTAATTTGTAAATCTTTAAAATCTTTATCAAATGAAAATAACTCATCTATATTTAAATATTCCATACTATTTTTAAATTCTATCACAAGTAAAAATTTGAGTCAGAATTTAAATATATGTAAAAAATTTTATAATAAAATAAATAGTTATTCATTTATTTCTATAATAACTGGGACATGGTCAGAGGGTTTCTCTAATTCTCTATATTCTTTTAATATATATAAATTTTTTAAATTTTTAATTATTGGTTTAGTTATTAAAATATAGTCCAATCTCATACCTTTGTTTTTTTCATAAGAATTCCATCTGTAATCCCACCATGAAAATTCTTTTTTACCTGGAAAAAGAACTCTAAAGGAATCATAAAATCCCCATGATAAAAATTCTTTAAATTTTTCTCTTTCTTCCTTTAAAAAACCAATTTCATTCTCAAGTTCTTGGGGATCATAAACATCTATATCTTCTAAAGCAACATTAAAATCACCACATAAAAATATTTTTTCATTATTTTTATGAAATCTATTAAAATATTTTTTTAATCTATCAAAAAACCTTAATTTATAAAGAAATCTTTCACTATTTTTAACACCTCCAAGTGGAACATAAGTGCTTATAAAATATTTTTCATCTATTTTTATAGCAATCAATCTTCTTTCTGTATCCTCTTCACCATCAAGAAAACCAATTCTCTCAAATTTTGGCTTTTCTCTTGAAATTATGGCAACTCCATTTTTTCCACCTTCACCAGAGAAAGAGACAAAAAGATTCTCTTTTTTAAAAATTTCAATAGGAAAATTTTCATCACTTATTTTTGTCTCTTGAAGGCAAATAATTTCAATTTGATAATTTTTAATTAAACTCAACAAATAGTTAATTCTTAATTTAATAGAATTTATATTCCATGTTGCAATTTTCATTTTAATACTCCTATATCATCTACTTCAATATCTTCAATTTTATCCTTATATTTTTTCAAAATATATGGAAGTCCTTTTTCTTTTCTTAAATTAAATAAAATTTTTTTCATACTAATTTTAAAAATTATTGGATGTCCTCTTTTATTATTAAAAGTAGGAATAAAAATTTCTTTATCAGTTTTAATTATTTTTTCAATTAAATATTTAACTGTTTCACTTTTAATATTTGAAAGGGTTGAAAAATGAAAACATATATACTGAACCTTTTCGCTTATACCTCTCATAGCAAGTTTAATTGAAGTGTATAATACATCTTGAGGATTTGGATTTACAATAACCTTTCCATTTAAAATATTCAAATTATTCATTAACCAATTTTTATCTTCTTCTTTTCCAACAATAAAAATATATTCATATATTTCTTTTTGATTAAATGAGTTTAATATTTTTAAAATTTTTTCCTTGTCAAATTTTCTTGCTGATAGAATTATAAAAGAAAACCTGGGATAATTAAAATCAAATTTCCTTGAAAAAATAACTTTTCCATTTTTGTAGATTTCTTCATTTAACAGATAAAAGTTGTCCAAAAGAAGTTTAATCTTCTTCAATTTTTAGATAGTTCTTTAAAAATTCTTTATTTTTTAGAATATTTACTGTTTCAACTAAACTTTCATAAAAATCTACATTAAGAAGAACACCAGATGGTTTACCTTTTTTAATAATAAGATATGATTTTCCTTTTTCGACTTCTTCAAGTATATCAAGAAGTTTTTCTTTTAAATTTGTTGCTAAAATAATTTCGAGCATTTTAATTTAAAAACTTTACATTAACCTCCTTCACATCCCATCTATATTTTAATTTTTCTTGTATTTCTTCTTTTATCGAATTAGCAAATTGATTTAACTCGCTCATATTTAATTCAATGGTAATTATTCCGTCTTTAATTTCAATAGATTTAACTAATCCTGAACCAATTATTTCTTTTCCTGTATTAGGATCTATAACATGTCTTAATCTCTTTCTGATTAAATTTTCATCAGTAGGTAATTTTTCTTTTTGAATTCCCATTTTCTCCTCATAATTTGTAATTGCTGCTTGAAGTGCATCAACTGCTAAAATAGAACAATGCAGTTTAACAGGTGGAAGCCCTCCTAATTCTTCTACAACTTCTTTCCAGGTTATCTTTTTTGCTTCTTCAAGTGTTTTACCTTTAACCATCTCAGTTACAATTGATGCTGTTGCTATGTTAGATGCACATCCAAAGGATTTAAATTTTATATCAATAATTTTTTGTGTTTCTTTATCAACTTTTATATAAACAGAAACCATATCACCACATGCTGGACTTCCTTCAGTTGCAAAACCATCTGGATTTTCTATCTCTCCAACATTTTTTGGATTCAAAAATAATTCTATGACTCTTTTAGAATATGGTATTGACATAATTAATTCTCCTTTTTAAGAGGACTCAAATCTCTTAAAAATTTTATTGTTTTCTTTAATTCATCAACTGTAAAATCAATTTCATCCTTTGTATTATATTTTGAAAGAGAAAATCTTATAGACCCATGTGCATCTTCATGGGTTAAACCCATTGCTAAAAGAACATGACTTGCTTCAAGAGATTTGCTAAAACATGCAGAACCAGTTATAAGAGAAACTCCAGCCATATCCATTCTTAAAACAATAGATTCTCCTTCAACATAATAAAATGTTATATTTAATATTCCAGGATGTGATCTCTCAATAGGTGTATTTATTCTAATATCTGAAATTTCATTTTTAATTCTTTCAAGAAGATATAATCTCAACTCATTTATTTTCTTTGAATCTTCATTAGCAAAAATTTCAACTGCTTTTCCAAGACCTGCAATTTGAGGAACATTTTCAGTGCCAGGTCTTATGTTAAATTCATTATATCCACCATTCATAATTGGTTCTATTTTTTCAAGATCTCTAATGTAAATTGCCCCAACTCCTTTTGGACCATGAAACTTATGCCCTGTAATTGTTAAAAAATCTATATTCATTTTTTCGAGGTCTATATCTAAGTATGGAAAACCTAAACAACTATCTACATGAAATAAAATTCCAAATTCTTTTGCTATTTTCCCAATCTCTTGAATGTGTTGAATAACTCCTGTCTCTTGATTTACATCTTGAACTGAAATAAGAATTGTGTTTTTCTTTATTAAACTTTTCAAGTTTTCTAGATCAACAAAACCATTTTTATCAACTTTTACATAAGAAACTTCAAACCCCTTTTTTTCAAGATGCTTTGTAACATTTAAAACTGAAAGATGTTCTATTGGTGATGTAATTATGTGATTTCCCTTTTCTTTTAGTTTATTGCATACACCTTTTAGAATAATATTATTTCCTTCTGTTCCTCCAGAAGTAAAAATAATTTCTCCCTCTTTTTTATTTAGTCTTTTTGAAATAAGTTCTCTAACATTTTCAATTTTCTCTTTTGCTAGAAGCCCCTCTTTATGACTAAAGATTGATGACGGTACTCCATAAATTTCTTTGTAATAATAATTAATTTCTTTTATAACTTCATCATCAACCCTTGTTGTGGTTGCATTATCAAGATATATTCTTTTCATAAAAATTAAATTCCAAGTTCTTTTCTTACTTCCTCTTTTATTCTTTCAGGTGTCCAAGGAGGATCAAATGTAAGTTCAACCTTTACACTACCAACATTTTCAATTTTTTTTAATTCTTCTTCAACCTTATTGACAAGATAACCTCCAATTGGACAACCAGCAAAAGTTAGTGTCATTAAAACATAAATATCATTATTTTCATTTATATCAAGTTTGTATATAAGTCCTAGATCCCATATATTTATAGGAATCTCAGGGTCATAAATTCCTTTTAAAACTTGAATTACTCTTTCTTTATCTATCATTCTTTCCTCCTTTTGCTTCTAAATAGTTAATGACTGCTTTTTTAAATGCTTCTATAGATAAATTTCCACAATTAAGAATATCATTAGGTAAATTACCAAAATTTTCTTTTAGAAAATTTATATCTAAATTTAAACAATCTTCAAGTTTTGAATTTATAAAATTTTCAGAAATTATACTAGCACTACTTATTGCAGAGGGACAACCTAAAATTTTATATTTTATATCTATTAATTTTCCATCTTTAATTTTTATATAAAAAATTACTTTTCCACCACTTTTTTCCTCTTCTACTTCACCAATTGAGTCTGGATTTTCTAATTCTCCCACATTTCTTGGATTTAAAAAATGATCAATAAATTTATCACTAAATATATTCATTATAATTTCCTATTTAGGAGCTAACTCTCTTAATTTTTTGATTCCTTGGGTTAAAATTTCATTAAAATATTCTATTTCTTTAGGGTAGTTAAATTTTCCAAGAGAAATTCTTATTGTATTATAAGCAAGTTCATCAGACATTCCTATTGCTTTTAATACATGAGATGGTTCTTTTTCTTTTGCGCTACAGGCAGCACCAGCAGAAACTATAATTCCATTAATAGCCAAATAAACTAATAAAGATTCTGCTTTTACACCCTCTATAGTTATACTTAGGTTATTTGGTAATCTTTTTTCAGGATGTCCATTAATATAAACTCCATCTATTTCTTTAATTCTCTTTTCAATCATATCTCTCATAAATAATACATTTTTTCTTTCTTCTTCCATCTCTTTTAAAGCAATATTAACTGCTTCTCCCATACCAATTATAGAGGGTGAATTATGAGTACCAGATCTTAAACCATCTTCTTGATGACCTCCATCCATAAAAGGTTCAATCTCTACTCCTTCTCTTATGAAAAGAGCGCCAACTCCTTTTGGTCCATAAAATTTGTGAGCAGATAAAGAAAGTAGATCAATATTCATTTTTTGAACATCAATATCAATGTGACATGCGGTTTGTACAGCATCAGTATGAAAAAGAATTCCATTTTCTTTACAAATTTTTCCAATTTTTTCAATCGGTTCAACTGTTCCAATCTCATTATTTGCATGCATTACAGAAACAAGAAGTGTATTTTTTGTTATAAATTTTTTTAAGTCATCTGGATTAACCATTCCATATTTATCAACAGGAAGAAATTTTACATCAAATCCCCATTTTTTAACTGTTTTTAGAGTTCCAATTATTGCCATATGTTCAATTGGTGTTGAAATAATTTCTCCCTTTTTATCCCAATATCTTAGACATATTCCTTTTATTGCCCAGTTATCTGATTCTGTGCCACCAGAAGTAAAATATATCTCATTTGGTTTACAATTTAAAAGTTTTGCAATATATTCTCTAGTTTTTATCATTTCTTCTTCTACATTTTTAGCAAGTGGAGAGTAATTTGAAGTCATTGGGTTCTCATATAGTTCTGAAAAATATTTACTCATCTTAAAGAGTACTCTACCATCAACTTTTGTAGTAGCGGCATTATTTAAATAAACATACATAAAAAGTTTCTCCTTTTTGAAAAAATTTATCAATTATATTATAACACTTTTAAGGATAAATTTTCTCAAGTAATCTTGGAAGAGGTATTGTCTCTCTTACATGATGTATTCCACAAATCCATGCAAGAGTCCTTTCAACACCAAGTCCAAATCCTGAATGAGGGAAGGTTCCATATTTTCTAAGTTCTAAATACCATTCATATGGTTCAAAAGGTATATTTAATTCTTTCATTCTATTTATAAGTTTTTCATAGTTATCTTCTCTTTGACCTCCACCAACTATTTCACCATAACCTTCTGGTGCTAAAAGATCAACAGAAAGGGAAAGTTCTGGATTTTCTGGGTCTTCTTTCATATAAAAAGCTTTACATTTTTTTGGATATTTATAAACCATTACTGGTTTTTCAAACTCTTCAGATATTGCTGTCTCTTCATCTCCACCAAAATCTTCTCCCCAAGGAATTGCTTTTCCTTTTCTTTTTAAAATTTCAAGAGCTTCTGTGTAAGTTACTCTTGGAAATGGAGGCTTAACTTTTTCAAGTTTTGTTGTATCTCTTTCAAGAATTTTTAACTCTTCCTTTTTTCTTTCAATCACTCTTTGAACTACATAAGATACAAAATCTTCGATTAATTTCATATTTCCTTCAAGATCTAAAAATGCAACTTCTGGTTCAACCATCCAGAACTCCATTAAATGTCTCCTTGTTTTTGATTTCTCAGCTCTAAAAGTTGGACCAAAGCAATATACTTTTCCAAATGCTGCTGCGCCTATTTCATTATAAAGTTGTCCACTTTGTGAAAGATATGCTTTTTCACCAAAATAATCTATATCAAAAAGAGTTGTTGTTCCTTCACATGCAGATGGAGTTAAAATTGGAGAATCAAAAAGAAGGAATTTGTTTTCATAAAAGAAATCTCTTATACTTTTTATAAGTTCATTTCTTATTCTTTGAATAGCCCATTGTTTTCTTGAACGAAGCCATAGATGTCTATTAGCCATTAAAAATTCAACACCATGCTCCTTTGGACCAATTGGATAATTTTCAGTAAGTTGAATTATTTCAATATCTTTAGTTAATATTTCATAACCACCTATTGCTCTTTTTTCTTCTCTAACAGTTCCTCTTAAAATAAGAGATGATTCAAGTGTCAATTTTCTTGCTTTCTCAAAAACCTCTTCTCCAACATCTCCAAGTGAAACTATACATTGAGTAAATCCTGTTCCATCTCTAATAATTAGAAAAATTATTTTCCCAGAAAATCTTGAATTATATAACCATCCTCTTATTTCAACATCTTCTCCAACATAATCTTTTAAATCTTCAATATAAACCCAATTCATAACTCCTCCATAAAATCAAAAATTATTTTTGCAACCTCACCTTTTGATAAAACAGGAAAAGCATATATCTTATTATCATTTCTTTTCATAATTAAAATTTTATTTGTTTCAACTTCAAATCCACTTTCATATGAAATTGTATTAATAATTAACATGTCTAAATTTTTTTCAAAAAATTTTTTCTTTGCATTCTCAATTAAATTTTCAGTTTCAAGAGCAAAACCTATGAGTTTTTGATTTTTTTTTCTTTTACCCATTTCTTTTAATATATCTATTGTCTCTTCTAATTCAAGATTATATGAAAAGTTTTCTTTTTTTATTTTTTCCTCATAAAACTCTTTCGGTTTGAAATCGCAAACCGCAGATGACATAATTAAATAATCACAATTATCAAAATTATTAGCTACTTCATTAAACATTTCTTCTGCTGAAATTATGTTTAAAAACTTTAATTTTGGCGGAGGTGATAAATTTACAGGTCCTGAAATTAAAGTTGTCTCTGCTCCTCTTAACACACTTTCAATTGCTAATTCAAAACCCATTTTTCCACTTGATGGATTTGAAATAAATCTTACTCTATCGATGAATTCTCTTGTTGGACCTGCTGTAATTAAAACTTTTTTTCTCTCTAATGTTTTTTTATAAAGAATGTATATAATTTCAAATAAGATTCTATCATTTTCAGGTAATCTTCCTTTACCAATGTCTCCACCTGCAAGTGCACCAACCTCTGGTTCTAATATATAAAAACCTCTTTCTTTTAAAATTTTTAAATTTTCTTGAGTAATTTCATTTTCATACATATTTGTATGCATTGAAGGAACTAAAAGAATTTTTGTTTTTGAAGAAAGTGGGAATAGTGTAATGAGATTATCGGCTATACCACTTCTTATTTTTGCAATTGTGTTTGCGGTTGCTGGTACAATAACATATAAATCTGGCCAGTTAGCAAGTGATGTATGAATTATTTTTCCTTTATCATATGTTTCAAATTGATCAATAAAAACATCGTTTTTAGTTAATATTTTAAGAGTATATGGAGTTACAAAATTAACTGCGCTTTCACTTAAAATAACTTTAACTTCACAATTTAATTTTATTAAATCTCTGATAAGATTTGGTACTTTATAAGCAGCAATTCCACCAGTAATACCTATTAAAACTTTTTTATTGTTTAGTGATCTCAACTCTTTCTTCCTCTATATCTTTTGCTGCAACTTCAATAAAAGAAACTGGAGTTTTTTGAGGTGAAGGATAAAGAGCAAAGAGTTCTTTTGCTCTTTTTATAACTCCAATTGTGAATATATATTTATTTCCTTTTGTTCTTTTAATAGCTCTGTCAAAATTAATTGCCATATGTTTTCCTCCTTTCTTTTTCAATTATATCTAAAACTTCTTTTACTGCTTTATCTATTGAATCATTAATAATAATATAATCATAATTTTTGCTTTCCTCAAGTTCTTGAATTGCAAAATTAAGTCGCTCTTGAATTTCATTTTCTGTTTCACCTCTTTTTCTCTCTATAATTCTTCTTTTTAGTTCATCAAAGTCAGGTGGTGCAATAAAAATAAAAATTGCATTCTTTTTATCAAATAATTCTCTTATTTTTCTTGCACCTTGAATTTCTATTTCAAGAATTATATCTTTATCTTGTTTTAAATTTTCCATTACAAAATCTTTACTGGTTCCATAATAGTAATTGTAGACTTTAGCCCATTCAAGGAAGAAATCTTTCTTAATCAAATTTTCAAATTTTCTTTTGCTTATAAAAAAATAATCTTTACCCTCAATTTCTCCTTTTCTTTTTGGTCTAGTAGTGTAAGAAATTGAATAAATAATTTCAGGCTTTAATTTCAAAACTTCTTTTATAATAGTTCCTTTTCCAGAACCAGATGGACCAGAAATTACAATAAGCATGATTAAATTATATATTATTTAATTAATGATTTTAAATATTCTATTGCTTTTACCATTTGAGAATCCATAAATGGATCTTCTTTATTTTCTTTATATTCAACAATTATATCAGGTTCTATTCCTTTTCCATTCAATGAATATAAACTTGGTGTAAGATATCTTTCTGTTGTAAGTTCAAGCCCATAACCACCTTTTATATTATAAATTGTTTGAATTAAACCTTTTCCATAAGTTTTTGTTCCAATGAGAGTACCTAATTTTCTATCTTTAATTGCACCTGCAAGAATCTCACTTGCTGAAGCACTATTTTCATTAACAAGAACAACCATTGGCATATCTAAACCAGTTCCATAAGTCTTAAATTCAACTCTCTCACCTTTTTTTTCTGTATAAAAAAGAGTACCCTCAGGAAGTAAATAATCTGATACTTTCTGAAGAGAAGATAAAAGGCCTCCTGGATTATCCCTAATATCAAGTATTAAACCTTTTATTTTAATTTTTTTAAATTCGGATAATGCATCTAAAACTTCTTTTGGTGTACTATCTGTAAATGTCAATATTTTAAGATAACCAATTATATTATCTAAAATTTTATAACTAACAGTCTCGGCAATTATTTTTCTTCTTTGAATTCTGAAAGAAAATGTTTCACTATCTTTTTCTACTTTAACATTTACATAAGTTCCTTCTTTCCCCCTTACCATATTTGCAACTTCATCAAGAGAGAGACCTTCTGTTGTTACTCCATCAACTTCTATTATAAAAGAACCAACAGGAAGTCCTACTTCATATGCAGGAGAGTTTTTAAAAACTTGTAAAATTTTGATTTTATTATCTCTAACTCCTATTAATACGCCTATACCAACATATTCACCAGAAATATCTTCTCTAAATTTTGAATATTCTTCTGGTGTAAAAAAATTTGAATAAGGATCATTCAATGAAGAAACTAAACCTTTACAAAGTTCAACTTCATTTTTTTCATCCACATAATTTTTAACAATAAGATCACTTACCTCATTTAATAATTCAAATTTATTAGACGATAAAGGCTTTATGGGTTTATTAAAAATTAAATAGGAAAGTGAAAATCCAAATATAAATGATCCAACAATTAAAATCAAAAATAATAAATAAATTTTTCTCATAATTCACCTCTTTTAAGGTAACCATTTTTGGGGATCAACTGGTTTACCATCAATTCTAATTTCAAAATGAAGATGTGGACCAGTTGATAACCCTGTATTACCAACATAACCAATAATATCACCTTGGCTAACATATTGATTTAATTCAACAGTGAAATATTGCATATGTGCATAAACTGTTGATACATTACCACCATGTTTTAAAAATACTACAATTCCATAAGAACCAAGCCATCCAGCGTAAATTACTATTCCATCTGCAACTGCCTTTATTGGTGTTCCTATTGGCGCATCTATATCTGCTCCTGAATGAAAGGACCATATACCATAAATTGGATGAATTCGCATACCAAATTGAGAAACAATTGGTCCTTTCACTGGCCAAATTATATTCCCAACTTCTGGTAATTTTTTAGCAAGTTCTGCTCTTCTAATAATTTCTTGAATTTTCTCTTCTTGTTCATCGATTTTCTTCTTGTAAATTTCTATTTCTTTTTTATATTCTTCTTCTTTTGTTAAAAGAGTTTTTAATAAATTATCCCTCTTTTTTTCTTCTTCTATTAAAGAAATTTTTAATGTTTCATTATTTTTTAAAAGTAATTCTAAGTTCTTTTTTTCTTTTTCTAAATTCTCCCTCTCTTTTTTTAATATTTCTTCTTTTTTTCTTAAATCCTCTAAAGACTCTCTATTTGATCTTATAAGAATATTTAAAAAATTTATCCTAGTAAAAAGTTCTCCTATCGTTTTTGATGAAAAATAGATATCAATTGGAATTTCATTTTTTATTTTATATATTAAGAAAAGTTTATCACCTATCATTTCTTTATCTTTATCTATCTCTATTTGAGTCAAAGAAATATTATTTTCTAAAATTGAAATTTTGTTTTTTGTCTCATTTATTTTTTTTTCTAAATTTGCAATTTTTAAACTGACATCTTTTATTTTTGATTCTATTTCATCAATTTCTCCGAGAATTGTATTTTTATACGAAACTGTTTCATTTAATTTCTTTTGGAAAACTTCAAGTGTTGATTTTAAATTATTTAAAATTCTTTTCTCTTTTTCTAAATCATCATCAGCAATGATTAAATTTGGTATAGTTATAAAGAAAATTAAAATTATTATAAGTAGGAGCTTCTTCATTAATAAATCTCCTTAAGATATCTTTTAATTACAAAATAAGAAACTATAATTGATATTATAATACTTAAAATATTTAAATAAATATAGGGTTTAAATCCATATTTGTTTACAAAATTTTCTACCTCAAAAAATGGAAGAATTAGATTTAAAAGTTTATTTAATTCAATATATGATTTATTTAATAATATAGAAGAAATAATACTTCCAAAAATACTTAAAATTATTCCTTCATAGTAAAATGGTCTTTTAATATATGATGGTTGAGTTCCTATTAATTTCATAATTTCAATATCTTCTTTTCTTGCATAAAGTGAAAGAGAAATAGTTGATGATAAAAAGAAAATAAAAATTCCAATGAAAATTGCAAAAACAATTAAACTTAAAAATGAAAAAGTTTTTATTGAAAATAATATTTTATCAACAAGGTCTTTCGAATAGAAAAAATCTTGTATTTCAGGAAATTTTGAAATTGCATTAATTATATTTTTAACTGAATAAACCGATTCAGGTTTAACAAAAAAAGTAGGAGGTAGAGGGTTTTTATTTAAATCTTTCAATATATTTTCATATTCAGGATACTCTTTAATTAAATTTTCAAGTGCTTCATCTGGTGAAATATATCTTATACTTTCAACACCTTTTATTAATTTTATTTCATTTTGAATTTCATTTATTCTATCTTGAGTTGTATCTTTTTTTAAATAAAATGAAATCTCAATTTTGCTCTCAACTCCCTTTTTAATTCCATTTGAATAATCAAGAAAGAAAAAAATCATTCCTATTGAATATAATGAAACTACTATTGCTAAAAAATAAATGAAAGTCAAAAAAATTGATCTTTTAATATTTATTAATGCTTCTTTTATCTCTCTAAGAAATATGAGGAAACTTTTCATGAACTTTTTTGCCATCTCTTAAATATATGACTCTTTTATTATATCTTTTAATTATTTCTTCATTATGAGTTGACATTATAATTGTTGTTCCTTTTAAATTTATTTCTATAAAAAGATCTACAATTGAAAATGAAGTTTTCCAATCAAGATTACCTGTTGGCTCATCAGCAATAATCAAATCTGGTTCATTCACAATTGCTCTCGCTATAGCAACTCTTTGTTTTTCTCCGCCTGAAAGTGTATGAGGGAATCTATTTTTTTTATCAATTAACCCCACTCCATTTAAAACTTCAATAACCTTTTTCCTTATTAAACTATTAGGTAATCCTAAAATTTCAAGTGGAAAAGATACATTTTCATAAACTGTTTTTTTTGGAAAAAGTTTATAATCTTGAAAAACTGTGCCGATTTTTCTTCTTAATTCATATATATTTTTAAAATTTTTAAGTGAATCATTTTTAAAAAATATTTCACCTCTTGTTGGTTCTATTTCCTTTCTTATTAATTTAAGTAAAGTTGTTTTACCAGCTCCTGTTGGCCCAGCTATAAAAACAAATTCACCTTTCTCAATTTCAAAACTTATATTTGATAATGCTTCTTTATCGCCATAAAACTTATATACACCTACAAATTTTAACATTTAATCGCAAAAATCAATACAAAAAGTATTTGCTGCAATTGCGCCATCACTACAAGCTGTTATTATTTGTCTCAAACTCTTTTTTCTAACATCTCCTGCTGCATAAACAAATTTTACATTAGTTCTCATTTCTTCATCTGTAATAATAAATCCATTTTCATCAAGATTTAGTTTATCTTTAAAAATTACGCTATTAGGATTCAATCCAACATATATAAAAACACCATTGACACTTAACTCTAAATTTTCATTTTTTTCTTTATTATAGACAATTACTTTTTGAATTCTTTTATCTCCTATAATTTCTTTTAATTCAGAATTAAGGATTACTTCTATTTTACTATTTTTAAAAACTCTATCTTGTAAATATTGTGCTGCACGAAATTTATCTCTCCTATGTATAAGATATAATTTATTAACAAATGTTGTAAGATATAATGCTTCGGTTAATGCAGAGTCTCCACCTCCTACTACAATAACATCTTTATTTTTATAAAAATATGCATCGCACACAGCACAATAAGATACACCTCTTCCAGTAAATTCTTTTTCACCAGGAATGCCAAGTTTCTTTGGATTTGCTCCAGTTGCTATTATTATTCCCTTTGATTCATAAATTTCATTTATGGTTTTTACTTTATTAAGCTCACCAAATTCAACATCAACAACTTCATCATTGATTATTTCAACATTGAACCTTTTTGCTTGTTCAGTTAACTTTGTTGCAAGTTCAATACCAGAAATACCCTCAGGAAAACCAGGAAAATTTTCTACTAGATCTGTAAGAGGAACCTGACCACCAGTACCCAATTTTTCAATTAACAATGTTTTAAGGCCAAATCTTTTTGCATAAATTGAAGCAGTTAGTCCTGCTGGGCCCCCACCTATAATTATCAAATCGTACATTTTAAATTATTCCTCTAACAAAACCTTTATACCTGGCAAAATTTTACCTTCTAGAAACTCAAGAAGAGCTCCACCACCAGTGGATACATGTGTCATTTTTTCAAGATAACCAAATTTATTTAAAGCAGAGATTGTATCTCCACCTCCTACAACTTTTGTTCCTTCAACTTCACTAACTGCTTTAGCAATTTCCTTTGTTCCATTTGAATATATTTCCATTTCATAAACACCAAGTGGGCCACTCCAGAAAATTGTTTTAGCATGTTTTATCTCTTCTTTAAAAATTTCAATAGTTTTTGGTCCTATATCGACTCCATACCAATCATATGGAATTTTTTCAATTGGTACTATCTCATGATCTTTTCCTTCTTTCAATTCCTCTGTTACATGGACATCAACAGGAAGTAAAAGTTTTACATTTTTCTTTGAAGCTAATTGAATTATTTCTTTTGCAGTATCTTCCATTTCTCTTTCATAAATTGAAGATCCAATATTATAACCCTCTGCTTTGAGAAAAGTAAAAGCAGAGCCACCTCCTATAAGTATTGAATTAACTTTATTAACTAAATTTTTCAAAACACCTATTTTATCTGAGACTTTTGCGCCACCAATTATTATTACATAAGGTCTTTCAGGATTTTCAATAAGTTTAGATAAAGCATTTACCTCTTTTTCCATTAAAAAACCAGCGTAAGAAGGTAACATACTGGGTAAAAGAAAAACGGAGGTATTTTCTCTATGAGAAACAGCAAAAGCATCACTAACAAAAAGATCACCAAATTCTGCGAGTTTCTCAGCAAATGATTCTACATTTTTTTCTTCTTCTGGATAAAATCTTAAATTTTCAAACATAACAACATCGCCTTCAATAAGAGAGTTAACAACTTTTATCGCTTCTTCACTATATACATCGTCAATTAATTTTACATCATAGTTTAACATTTCACTCAATTTATCTCTTACAGGTTTTAAAGATAAATCTTTTTTTCTCTCTCCTTTTGGTCTTCCAAGATGAGTAAGAATAATAATTTTTGCACCATTTTTTCTCATATAGTTTATAGTTGGAAGAGTCTCTTTTATTCTTGTATCGTCTCTTACAATGAGATCTTCAGTTAATGGGACATTATAATCAACCCTATAAAGAACCCTTTTGCCTTTTAAATCAACATTTTTAAGAGTTCTTAATCTCACTTTATACCCCCTTATCAAAAATATATTTTGTAAGATCAGCAATTCTTACTGAATATCCCCACTCATTGTCATACCATGAAAAAACTTTAACTAAATTTCCATCAATAACATCTGTTAGAGAAGCATCAACAATACCTGAATATTCACTACCTTTAAAATCAGATGAAACCACCGGATCTTCTGTATAACCAAGTATTCCATAAAGATAAGTTTCAGATGCTTCTTTCAAAACTTTGTTAACCTCTTCAGGTGTTGTGTCTTTTCTAACTAAACATGTAAAATCGGTAATTGATACTGTAGGTGTTGGAACTCTTAAAGCAATTCCATTTAATTTCCCTTTTAGTTCTGGGATAACTAATGCAACTGCTTTTGCAGCACCAGTAGTTGTTGGAATAATATTTGTTGCAGCACTTCTTGCTCTTCTTGGATCTTTTTTATGTGGTGCATCAAGTAGCATTTGATCGTTTGTATAAGAGTGTACAGTTGTCATTAGCCCTTTCTCTATAATAAAATTTTTATGTAAAACTTTAACAATTGGAGCAAGTGAATTTGTTGTACATGAAGCGTTTGAAATTATATTATGTTTTTTAGGATCATACAACTCTTCATTTACTCCTAAAACAATTGTTATATCTTCGTTTTTGCTAGGTGCAGTAATAATAACCTTTTTAGCACCAGCATTTAAGTGTAATTTTGCTTTTTCACCATCGGTGTATACACCAGTTGACTCAATGACTATGTCAATATTTAAATCTTTCCATGGAAGATTTTCAATATTTTTTTCTTTTAAAAATATAATTTCTTTGCCATCTAATATTAATTTATTATCTTTTATTTGAAAATCTTTTTCATAAACCCCATAATTCGAATCATATTTTAATAAATAAGATAACATGTCTAAATCAAATAGGTCATTCACAGCAACAATCTCAATCCCACCATATTTTTTCTTAATTGCTTTTAAAACTTGTCTACCAATTCTTCCAAAACCATTGATTGCTACTCTCATTCAATCCTCCTTTCTTTTTATTAAATATACCAGATTATTTCTAATTTTAAAATTATTTAATTTTTCTTTTATTTTTTGGAGGAATATTTAACTCTTCTCTATATTTTGCAACAGTTCTTCTTTTTATAAAAATACCTCTTTCATTTAAAATTTTTGCTATATCTCCATCTGAAAAAGGCTTCTCTTTATTTTCATTCTCTATTAAATCTTTTATCATCATTTTAATTTTTGTTCCAAAAACACCTTTTTTTAATTTTTCTTTACCAAGGAAAAATTTTAGTGGAAAAACACCTTTTGGAGTTTCAATATATTTTTCATTTAAAATTCTTGATACTGTTGAAATTGAAATATTAAGTTCATTTGCGATTTCTTTCAATGTTATATTTTCTAAATATCCATCCTTTAAGAAAAAATTTTTCTGTTTTTGAATTACAAAATTTGCAACATTTAATATCTTTTCTTCTCTCTCAGATATAAGATAAATAAGATCTTTTGCATCTTTTACTTTATTTTTAAAAAATTCTCTTTCTTCTTTTGTTAATTCAAAAATCCTTGATTTAATATTGTTATAAAGTTCTTCATTAAATTTTACTTTTGGAATTATTGAATCATTATAAATAACTTTTAGAGAGTTACCTTCTTTTTCAAGATATAGTTCTGGTAAAATATACATAATTAAACTTCTTTCAAAAATTTTGGTTGGATATATATAAACTTTTGAGAGTTTATTTAAATACTTTTCATCTAACTCTTCATTTTTTAAAAATTTATCAATAATTTCTTCCCATTTTTTAATTTCTTTTTTATCGATTAAATTATTTCTTATAAGCTGTATTAAAATACTCTCTTTTTCATTACAAGCAAGAACTCCTGGTGGATGAAGTTCGTTTTTTAGGGTATTTAAAACTTTTAAAATTTTCTCTTTACCAACTTTTAAATCTTTTTTAATATCATTAATATCAATTCTTAATAAACCTATATCATCTATGTTTCCAATTAAATATTTTGCAACTTTATTTTCAATTTCATCAAAATTAAATAAAATTAATTGATCTTCAAGATAATCTTTAAATGTTTTTTCTTCTTTTATAAAACTATCAAGATAACCCTTTGATTCTTTATCTTCTAAATCTTCAATATTAAAATCATCTGGCAACTCATCAAAATCATTATTTTCAATCTCTAAAAAGGGATTTTCTTCAAATCTATTAATTAATATTTCTCTTAACTCTATAGCAGGGTAATATAAAATATTCATTAATTGAATTAAATTTTGTCTTAAATATAAATTTTGTGATAATTTTGTAAGACTTTTTAATTCTACTCTACTCTTCATTCTTTAACCTCATAGCAATTTTAATTATTCTTCTCAATCTATGATTAACACATGATTTTGTTACTCCAAGTTTTAAAGCAAGTTCTCTTAAACTTAAATCTGGGTATTTTAATCTCAATTCGACTATCTTTTTCAAGGCAGGAGTTAAATTTTTATAATATCCTTTCTCTTTAATATAAATTATAGCATCTCTCGCTTTAATATACGCATCAACTGTTTTCTTTAAATTTTTTATTTCATAATTCACATTTTTTGTTAATTCATTTCTCATGTCTTTTATAAGAGAATTTTCAAAAATAGAGAAAAAAGATTGAGAAGCACCAATAAATAATAAAAATTCTTTTATATCATCTTTATTTTGTAAATACAAAATTTTATAACTATTTTTATCTCTCTCTTTAAAATTGAAATGATTTACTTTTGCAATTTCAAAAAATTCATAATATGAAGATTCTTTATTAAACCTTATTTCAAGATAATAACCCTTTTTAGGATCTCTAATAGCGCCAGATCCAAGAAAAGAACCTCTTAAAAAGCTTTTTATAGAACCTTCTCCTTTTGGCTTGAAATGAACTTTTAAATCTTTTTCATCTATTAAACCTGATCTTATTAAATCATCTAGTTTAACATTATAAGAAATTTCAATAAAATTTCTTCCTTTTAATTTGAATAACTTTATTTCTCTTTTTCCTGTAAAAATTTTGTTTGAATCTGAAATTACTCTTCTTGATATTTCAGGAGATGGAATAACAAAAATGACACCACTTTTTTCTCTACTAATGAATATATTCCCACAAGTAAGTAAAAAACCTTGAATTTCAGCTAAAATTTCATTATATTCTCTTGGTTTTGTTCTTAATATATCTCTTTTAACATTATTTGTATATAAATCTAAATTTTCCATTTCAATATCTTATTTAATGTTTCATATATTTTATGAGGGTTATGTCGCAAATATCCAGTTTCAACCGTTACAAAATCATCTTTAATTATTTTCAAATTTAACTTTTTCAATTTATCTTCATCAACAATTACCGGATAAGAATTATACTCTTTATATTTATTAAGGTAATAATCGCTTATCTTACCAATGTTCACAATTATATAATCAAAAATTTTCTCTTTTGTATATTCATAAATTTTTTCAACATGCATTGATGCTGTAAAATTGTCAGTTTCACCACTCTCTGTCATTAAATTTAAAATATAAATTTTTTTCGCTTTTGAATTTTTAATTGCTTCAACAATATGGTTAAAAAGAAGAGGTGGAATAATTGATGTGAATAAACTTCCAGGTCCTATGACAATTAAATCTGCGTTTTGTATTTCATTTATAGCTTCATAAGTAGGTTTTGCATAAAATGGTTCGAATGAAATATTTTTTATTTTGCCCCTTTTTTTTCTAATATTTGTTTCACCATAAATTATATCTCCATCTTCAAACTCCCCTTTAAGAGTTAATATACATTCAGATACAGGTATAACTTTTCCATATAAATTTAGAGCCTCTTCTAATTTTTTGATTCCATAAAGTAAACTATCTTTTAATTTTATAGAACCAGCAATAAGTAAATTACCTATTGAGTGTCCTTGTAATGTGTCGCCTTCTTTGAATCTATATTGGAATAAATCTTTTAAAAATTCTTCACTTTCTGATAAAGAAACAATACAATTTCTAATATCTCCAGGTGGTGGAATTCCTAATTCTTCTCTTAATCTTCCAGAACTGCCACCATCATCTGTAACAGTAACTATTGCTATTGGATAAAATGGATATTCTTTTAAGCCTCTTAAAATTGTTGACATTCCGGTTCCCCCACCTATTGTTACTACTTTTTTCAATTTTTTCTTAAATCTATATTTATGAACTATATTTACAACTTCATTTCTCTTCTCCTTAAGTAATGCTGTAAAAAGAGAATTTAAAAGTCTTTGAAAACCAAATACTATAAAAAATATACCGACAAAAAAATAAAGAAGTGCAATTAATTTTACAAGCCAATTTGGAAATGTAAAATTACCTTTCATGAAAACTATAATAAAATCAATGATTAATCTTTTTATTGCACCAAGAGTTGTAAAATCAATAATTACCATTAAACCAAGTGCGAGTAGGGTTAAACCAAGAATCATTAAAAGTATCCACCTTTTAACATTCATTCCTGGATAAAACCACTTTAAAAAACTTTTAATTTTCTCTTTCATTCTTTTCTAATATCCCTATGAAAAATTGTTGATTTATATCCATAATTTTCTAATATTCTTTTAACTTCCTCTCCAATAACAACAGACCTATGTTTTCCACCTGTACAACCAAATGAAATTATAAGTGATGTTTTACCTTCTTTTATATATTCTGGAATTAAAAAAAGAATTAAATCTTTAAATTTAGATATAAATCCCTTTGTTATCTCATGAGAAAGAACAAAATTTTTAACCTCATCATCAAGACCAGATGTATTTTTTAACTTATCTAAATAAAACGGATTTGGTAAAAATCTTACATCAAAAATTAAATCTGAATCTATTGGAATTCCATATTTATAACCAAAGGTTATTATTGTTATTGACATAATTGATTCTTTAATTTCTTTTAATGTATCTATCAGTTTTACTTTTAAATCTGATAGTGTCATATCTGTTGTATCTATTATTACATCACTTAAATTTTTTATAATACTTAATTTTTCTTTTTCAATTTTTATAGAAGAGAGTAAACCTTCTTCAGAATGTAGTGGATGTTTTCTTCTTGTTTCTTTATATCTTTTTATAAGTGTATCAAGATCAGCATCAAGAAATATTATAAAAGGATTCACTCCATCCTTTTTTAATTTTTCAAGAATAATTGGGAAACTTTTTTCAAATTCACTCTCTCTTATATCAAGTGTTATAGAAACTCTTTTTATTTGTGTTGCTCCTTTTTTAAACATTTCAATACATTTTTCAATCAAATTTAATGGTAAATTCTCTATACAAAAATATCCAATATCTTCTAAAAACTCAGATGCTTTAGTTTTACCTGCTCCAGATATCCCTGTTATTATAACAAAATCTTTTGTTTTATTCATCAAATAAATTTTATCATTAAAAAATTTATATTATAATATTATAGATTAATTGAAAAGAGGTGAAGTTATGAAAAAAAGTATTCTTTTTATTTTGACTTTATTGATTTTAATTTCGACAACTTTAATATCTTGCACAAACACAAACACTCCAGAAGGAACTCTTATACGATACTTTAAACTTATTATGAGAGAGAATTATGAAGATGCGTATAAACTTTTATCTGGTGATATGTTAAAAGAAAAGGGGACTCTTGAAGATTTTAAAAATTCTTTTGAATTAATGAAAAAAAATAATAGAAAAATTACAAGAGTAAGAATTGAAGATGTTGTTTTGTCTACAGATAAAAAAAGAGCAAGAGTTCATTTTGTTTTAACAATAAATGAAAGTGGTCAAGATGTTGAATATAGGGGTGCTTACATATTAATTTTATATGATGATGGTTGGAAAATTGAGGGTTCTATATTTTAGATTATAGGGATAACAAGAATGAAAAAGGTAATAATAAAAGTGAAAGATAAAAAAGGGTTTTGTTCTGCAAATCATAATATAGGTGATAATTGGGAAATAAAGGATAATATTTTTGTTCCAGAAGGATTATGTATGCATGCTTTTTATGTACTATATCCATGGATACAAGTTCTAAGAATGGAAGGTAAGATTCCATGGTCAACTGATAATGAAATTGAAGTTCCATGTATTGATAGTGAAAATCTTGTAATTTTTTCATTAAAAGGAGAAGAAATTGAGAAGTGATATTGAGATAAATAGAGAATGTAAACCTAAATTTATTGAAGAGATAGCAGAAGTAATAGGTTTAGAAAAAAATGACTTGATAAAATATGGAGATTATATTGCAAAAATAAAACTCTCTGTTTTAGAAAAAATTAAAGATAAAAAAGATGGTAAATATATTTTAGTAACTGGAATTAATCCAACACCTCTTGGTGAAGGAAAAACAACTACAACTATTGGTTTAGGACAAGCATTTAAAAAACTTGGAAAAATTGGTTTAATAACAATTAGACAACCTTCATTAGGTCCTGTATTTGGAATAAAAGGCGGAGCACATGGTGGAGGTTATTCTCAAGTTTATCCAATGGTTGAATTTAATACACATTTTACAGGTGACAATTATGCAGTTTATACAGCACATAATTTGCTTGTATCATTTTTATACAATTCTATTTATCATAAAAATCCATTAAATATAGATTTAAACACAATAAATATAAAAAGGGTGTTAGATATATCAGATAGAAGTTTAAGAAAAATAATTGGAGGAGTTTCTGAAAATTTTGTTCTTCATGAAAGTGGTTTCGAGATAACATCAGCATCTGAAATAATGGCAATTCTTGCTCTTTCGAAAAATTTAAAAGACCTAAGAGAGAGATTGGGAAAAATAGTTGTTGGTTTCACATA
This sequence comes from Caldisericia bacterium, assembly GCA_026414995.1. Classification (NCBI taxonomy): domain Bacteria; kingdom Pseudomonadati; phylum Caldisericota; class Caldisericia; species Caldisericia bacterium. Next base: position 51,217 of record JAOAHY010000001.1, read on the forward strand.
TGACAAAAAACCAGTTTTTAGCGAAGATTTAAAAGTTGCAGGAAGTTTAGCTCTTTTAACAAAAGATGCTTTAATGCCAAATTTAATTCAAACAATTGAAAATTCACCAGTTTTTGTTCACACAGGACCTTTTGGAAACATTGCACATGGAAATTCATCTATTATAGGAGACATAATTGGCATTAAAATTTCTGATTATTTAATAACTGAAGCAGGATTTGGAACAGATCTTGGAGCAGAAAAATTTTTCAATATAAAATGTAGATATTCTAATCTTAAACCAAATTTAGCAGTTCTTGTTGCAACATTAAGAGCAATAAAAATGCATGGTTCAAATATAAAAGTGACTCCTGGAAAACAACTTCCTAAAGAAATTTTAGAAAAAAATATTGATTATTTAATAAATGGAGCAGAAAATTTAAAAAAACATATTGAGAACTTAAAACTCCATGGAGTAAAAGTTATTGTAAATCTAAATTATTTTGAAAATGATGATTTAGAAGAAATAGAGATTTTAAAAAATATATCAATTGAAAATGGAGCTGATGATTTTGTTATATCAGAAGTGTATCAAAAGGGAGGAGAAGGGGGATTAGATTTAGGTAAATCAATAATAAAATTAACTGAAAATTGTGAATCAGATTTTAAATTTTTGTACGATCTTGATTTATCAATTGAAGAGAAAATAAAAATCATATCTACAAAAATTTATGGAGCAAAAGATGTAACTTTTTCAGCTGAAGCAAAGAAAAAAATAGAACTTTTTGAAAATTTAGGCTTTTCAAAATTACCAATTTGTATGGCAAAGACACATTTATCTCTATCTTCTGATCCTAATTTAAAGGGTAGACCTAAAGATTTTATAATTCCAATAATTGATTTGAAAATTTCAAATGGAGCTGGTTTTATAGTTGCATATACTCAAGAAATTAGCACAATGCCATCTCTTCCCTCAGATCCAATTGGAAAATATATTGATTTAGATGAAAATGGTAATGTATATGGTTTAAAATAAATGGGAGAAATAATAAAAATTGATGATTTAAAATTTAAATTAACAAAAGAGATAAAAAAAGATTTACATAATATTAATTTAAAAGATAAATATATTTCTTTTTTAATTTTTACAAAAAGACCTGATGCTCTTATTTTTTTAAAAGAATTAAACGATTTGTTTGATAATTTCTCTTTAAAATATAAAAATTTTCTTTTTTATGATTTGAATGAAAAAGAAATTATAAATGAGATTGAAAAACTAAATAGAGATAAAAATTCTATTGGCATTTTACCAATTAGACCTTTAAAAGAAAATGTTGATGAGTTTAAAATTTTATCATTAATTAACCCCTATAAAGATGTAGATTGTTTAACATTTATTAATCTTGGAAAACTTTTTTCATTTAAACCTTTATATATACCTTCAGTTGTTCTTGCTTCATTTGAAATATTAAAAGATTTTGTAATAAAAAAATTTAAAGATATAAATTATTTAACAGGTAAACTTACTGTTATTGTTGGAAGAAGTATTGGCGTAGGAAGGCCTCTTTATATTTATTTACTTATGAATAATCTTGTTCCAATAAATTTACATTCAAAAGTTAAAAATTTAAAAGATTTTTTAAATCTAGGAGAAATTATTTTTTCTTGTGCTGGTGTTCCAGAATTTATAAAAGGAGATATGATAAAAGAAAACTCAATAATAATCGATATTGGTATAAACAAAAGAGAAGATGGGAAAATTGTTGGAGATGTAGATTTTAATTCTGTAATTGATAAATGTCTTGGAATAACACCAGTGCCAAAAGGTGTTTCTGAAATAACTAATCTTTTTCTTCTTAAAAATTATTTAAAAAGTTTTGAGTTTATCTAAATTTTTTTACATTTATCTTTTTACAATATTTCTCAATAGGGCAAATCGGACATTTTGGGGAGATTGGTTTACATATGATTTTTCCAAAATTAACAAGATAATCATTTAATTCAATCCAATATTTTTCTGGAACTATTTTTTTTAATTCCATCTCGGTTTCTTCTGGTCTTTTTGTTTTAACTATTCCTAATCTATTAACAATTCTGTGAACATGAGTATCAACTGCAATACCAGATTTTTTATAACCTTTTGTTAAAACAATATTTGCTGTTTTTCTTCCAACTTGTGGCAATTTTAAGAGTTCATCTAAAGTATCTGGAACTAAACCATTATAATTATCAATTAAAATTTTTGAAAGTTCTTTTAATCTCTTTGCTTTTACTCTATAAAACCCTGAAGGGTAAATTATTTTTTCTAATTCATTAATTTCAATTTTATATAAATCATATGGATTTTTAACTTTTTTGAATAATTTCTCTGTTATTTTATCTGTCGTCTCATCTTTTGTTCTTTGAGAAATAATACATGCTATAAGTACCTTAAAAGGATCTTCTTTCTCCGAAACTCTATCCATTAAAGTTTTATTGTTTAAATTATAAAACTCTCTTAACTTTATTATTATTTTTTCTATAATCACTCTCTTTTATATGGTTTTAATAGAGATGAAGGAGCTAATGCATTTCTTGCAACAAGGACAAGAACAACGATAGTTAAAACATAAGGCATCATTAAGAAAAATTGATATGGTATATTAAAACCAATTGCTTGTAATCTTAATTGTAATGCATCTATTCCTCCAAACAATAATGCACCAAGTAAAACTCTTTTTGGATCCCAATTTGCAAAAATTGTAAGAGCAATTGATACCCAACCTCTACCACCAACTATTCCATATAAAAACATGTTAAAGTATGCAAGTGTAAAAAATGAACCTGCAAGACCCATTAATGCACCAGCAATTATTAAAGCAATATACCTTGTTCTATAAACATTTATTCCTAAAGCATCTGCTGCTTCAGGGTTTTCTCCAACAGATCTTAAAGAGAGTCCAAAATTAGTTTTATATAAAATAAATGAAAAAATTGGGACAAGAATTAAAGCTATATAAGTTAAAATATACTGGTCAAACAATATTGGTCCTAAAAATGGAATTTTTGATAGAACTGGAATAGTTAGAGTTGAAAAAGTATTAATTGTCGGAGGAATTGTAGGAGCACCAATAATTTGTCTATATGTAAATAATGATAAACCTGTTGCAAAAAGAGTTATACCTAATCCACTTACATGTTGTGAAACACCTAATGTAACAGAGAAGAAAGCCATAAGTATTCCAAATAAAATTCCTACTAAAACTGCTGTTAAAACACCAAGCCACAAATTATTTGTAAAATAAACTGTTAAGTATGCTACTAAAGAAGCATAAAGCATTATACCTTCAATTCCTAAATTTAAAACACCACTTCTTTCGCAAATAACTTCGCCTAAAGTTGCTAAAATTAAAGGTGTTGCCATTCTTATGGTTGCTGATAGTAATCCAATAAAAAAACCTATAGTTAAAATATCTTTCATTCAACCCTCCTTATTTCATATTCATAAAAAATAAGCATTGCAAGTAAAACAAGAAGTGTAATACCTTGAATAACATCAGCCATAAACATTGTTACTCCTGTTGCTCTGCTCATATATTGTGCTCCTGTTATTATTATTGCAAAGAAAAAAGCAGAAAGTAAAACTCCAAAAGGATTTAAACCACCTAACATAGCAACAACTATCCCTGTATAACCATAGCCAGGGGAGATGTTTTCAGTTAATCGATAATGTAAACCTGCAACTTCACCTACACCAGCAAGACCAGCAATTCCTCCACTTATAATTGATGTTATTAATATTGTTTTTTTAATATCAATACCAAGAAAATTACTTGCTTTTGGATTTGCACCAGTTGCTCTAATACTAAAACCAAGTTTTGTATATCTAATCAATATAAATACAGCAATTACAGATAAAATTGAAATAATTAAACCAAAATGAACTCTTGATCTTTCAATTAATTTTGGGAATATTGCATTATCTGAAATTCTTATAGATTGAGGCCACATTGTTTCGGGATCTCTCCAAGGTCCTTCAAGAAGTGCTGTAACAAAATAAATCATAATATAATTCAATAAAAGAGTTGTAACTACATCATCAGCTTTTAAATAAGTNTTCAAAAAACCAGGTAAGAGAGCCCACAAACCGCCTGCAATGAAACCGATTAATAATAAAAGTGGTATATACAAAAGTTTAGGTAAATTTAAATAACTTATTCCAATGTAAGTTGCGGCTAAAGCACCTGCGTAAAATTGACCTTCTGCACCAATATTCCAAAATTTCCCTGTAAAAGCTAAAGCAACTGCAATACCAGTTAGAATTAATGGAATTGCTTTAACAATGGTTTCTAATAAACCAAGTCTTGTTCCAAGAGCCCCATAAAATATACTATAAATTGCAGATATTGGATTTTTCCCAGCAAATAAAATTATAATTGATGAAAATATAAATGAAACTCCAATTGCTATAAAGGGTAATAATATTCTAAATGCAGGCGACATTTTCTCTCTTTTAACTAATCTATATTTATGTAATGGCATGAAGTTCCTCCTTTTTTGTTCCTGTCATCATCAAACCAATTTCTTCTCTAGTAAGTTCTCCTCTTAAAACTTCTCCCATAATTTCTCCATTATATATAACTAAAATTCTGTCTGAGAGATTCAAAATTTCATCTAAATCTTCAGAAATAAGTAATATACCAGCACCTTTTTCTCTTAATTCAATTAGTTGTTTATGAATAAATTCAGTTGCACCAACATCAAGCCCTCTTGTTGGTTGAGATGCAAGAACAAAATCTGGATTCATAGAAAGAATTCTTGCTAGTATACATTTCTGTAAATTGCCACCTGATAATTTTTTAGTTGTTACAATTTGATTTGGTGTTCTTATATCAAATTTTTTTATTAAATTGTCACAATAATAAAAAATTTCTTTATAATTCAAAAATACTCCTTTGGAAAAAGGATTTTTATCAAAATATTCGATTATTAAATTTTCAAACACTGGAAGATCAAGAACTAAACCCATTTCCATTCTATCTTCTGGAATTCGACCCATTCCTCTATTGATTCTTTCTTTTGGTGTTAGATAAGTTATATCATACCCTTTATAAAAAATTTTCCCTTCAATTGGAAATCTAACTCCACTTATTACTTCTTCTAGCTCTTTTTGCCCATTACCAGAAACACCCGCAAGACCAACTATTTCGCCTCTCTTTATTTCAAAATTTAAATTTTTAAGAGCAATATGACCTCTATCACTTAATACTTTTAAATTTTCAATTTTTAAAACTATATCTTTATAACCTGTATAAGATAATTCGAAAATATCAAAAACTTCTTTTCCAACCATAAGAGATGCAAGTTCTCTTTTGTTTGTATTTTTTGGGTCTCTTTCTCCTGCAACTTTACCATTCCTTAAAATAACTATCCTATCACTAATTTCAAGAACTTCATCAAGTTTATGAGATATAAAAATAATTGTTTTATTTTCATTTTTTAAAATCTTTAAAGTCTTGAAAAGTTCTTTAACTTCTTGTGGTGTTAATACTGCTGTTGGTTCATCAAGTATTAAAATATCAATATTTCTAAATAAAACTTTTAAAATTTCTACTTTTTGTTTTTCTCCTACAGAAAGTTCACTAATTTTTGCATCTGGATCTACAAAAAGTTCATATTTTTTCATATATTCTAAAACTTTTTCTTTTGCTTTTTTAATGTCTAACTTAAAACCATTTGAATCTAGTCCTAAGATTATATTTTCAGTTACTGTAAATGGATTTACAAGTGTAAAGTGTTGATGAACCATACCAATTCCTTGATTAATTGCATCTTTTGGAGAAGAAATTTCTACCTTTTTACCTTTGATAAAAATTTCCCCAGAATCTTTTCTATATAACCCATAGAGAATTTTCATTAAAGTTGTTTTTCCAGCCCCATTTTCTCCAAGTAAAGCAACAATTTCTCCTTTTTTTGCATAAAAAGTTATTCCATCATTTGCATTAACTCCTGGAAATCTTTTTTTGATATCCTTCATTAAAATAATTTCTTCCATAACACCACCTTATACATGAATATTATTAAAAAAAGGGGGCAGATCTGCCCCCTTATTGAAAAAAACTATTAAAAATTAATCAGATTTAGGAACTCCTTCGTTCACATCAACTCTAAACATACCAGATAATATTTCTTGTTTTTTCTTTTCAACCAAATCTTTTATCTCTTGTGGAAGTTTGGTTTCCCAATTATGATATGGAGCAAGTTTTGCACCACCTTTAGCCATCATTGAGAAATCTTTAAGATCAATTGCTTGAAATGCACCTTTCTTAACTTGATTTATTACATATTCAACTGTTGGATACATATCCCAAACAGGCCCGGTTATTACTAAATCTGGTGCAAGTTCCCATTGATCCAACAAACTACCAAAACATGGAACTTTTCTCTCCTTGCATGCATCAATAACTCCATATCTTTCAGCAAACATAACATCAGCACCTGCTTCAATTTGTGCAATTGCAGCTTCTTTTGCTTTTGGTGGATCAAACCAACTACCAATAAATGTTACTTTAACTTTAACTTTTGGATTTACCTCTTTTGCGCCTTGTATAAAAGCGTTAACAATTCTATTTACTTCTGGAACAGGATATCCACCAACAACACCAATTACATTTGATTTTGTGAGTTTACCGGCAATTAAACCACAAAGATATGCAGGTTCATGAATCCAGTTATCAAAAACTGCAAAGTTTGGATTCATTGGACCACCACCTGAACCAAAAGCAAAAGCAATATTTGGATAATCTTTTGCAACTCTTCTTGCTGGCTCTTCATTTCCAAAAGCATCACCCATCATAATGTCAGGCTTTTTTGTATCTGCCAATTCTCTTAAAACTCTTTCAAAATCAGTATAACCAACACTTTCAACCCATTCATATTCTATACCTAATGTATCTTTTGCTTTTAGTAATGCTTGATGGATTACATTTGGCCATGGTTCTTCAAGTGGTGTAGCATAAACACCAATAACTTTGATTTTCTTCTCTTGTGTTGGCTTCTCTTCTTTTTTAGCGCATGCTGAAAAAATAAGTAAAACAATTAAAACTAAAACCCCAAATAAAATAAATTTTTTACTCATAAAAACCTCCTTTTATTAAATTGGGTATTTATAATCAGTTTAGCATTTAAAATTCAAATTTGTCAAGTATTTTAAAACTTAAATTTTTTGACATAAGTATTATTTTTGTTTTAAAATATAAAAAATAAAAAAATAGGAGGTTTGTATGTATTTATCAAAAAAATTAATTATCTTTTTAGTTTTATTAGTTATTACAATTTCTTTTTCATTTATTTCATGTAAAAAAACTGAGGAAAAACCTGCTGGTCCAACAAGAATATTTATTGGTATTGCAACAGGTGGGACAGGAGGTACTTATTTTCCTGTAGGAGGTGCAATTGCATCTATTATTTCAAATTTTGCAGATTATGAAACACCACAAGGCAAAGTAGATATTGTTGCAACTGCTCAAACATCAGGGGCTTCAGTCGCAAATGTAAATATGATAACTAATAAAGAAATTGAAACAGGTTTTGCACAAAATAATGTTGTTTATTGGGCATACACAGGAACTGAAGCGTTTAAAGATAAAACACCAATGAAAAATCTGAGAGTAATAATGTCACTCTATCCAGAAACAATTCAAATAGTTGCTTTGAAAAAATCAGGAATTAAAACTGTTTTAGATCTTAAAGGTAAAAAGGTAGCGGTTGGGGATAAAGGGAGCGGAACAGAAATTGATGCTAGAACAATTTTATCTTTACATGGAATTACATATGATGATATAGAGGAACAATTTATGTCATTTTCAGAGGCAGCAGATGCTTTAAAAGATGAAAGAATAGATGCATTATTTACAACCGCAGGAATTCCAACAGCAAGTATAGTAGAACTCTCAACTACAAAAGAGATAACAATAGTTGAAATAACTAATGATAAGATAAATGAATTAATCCAAAAGGTACCATATTATTCTAAATTCATAATTCCAAAAGATACATATAAAGGAATGGATAAGGATGTTCAAACTGTAACATGTCTTGCTCAATGGGTTTGTGATGAAACACTTAATGCTGATGTAGTATATCATATTGTAAAAGCAGTTTTAGATCATAAGGCAGACCTAGAAAAAGTACATGCAAAAGGAAAAGATATTTCTCCTGAAAATGCTATTAAAGGAGTTGCAATTCCATTCCACCCTGGAGCAGAGAAGTACTTTAAAGAACTTGGATTGATTAAATAAATGATTTATTTTTGGGGTGGTGTTTAAGCCACCCCAAATTTTGAATGTATAAAAAAGTTTTTATATTTATATCTTTAATATTAATTTTTCTACTAAATATAACTTATATTTTTTCTGAAAATTCATATATTTTAACTTTTAATGATTACAAATCTAACAAAATTATATTTTCTTTTAGAATAAAAGATGAGGATAAATTTATAATAACTTATAAACATTCTGTTGCCTTGACACCTATTTATGAATTTTACAAAATTCAAAAGGGGAAAATAGTTTTGTATGAATTTCATTTTTATGATCAATGCGCAGGTCTTCCGACAGAACCTATTGGTAAAGAGATATTAATAAATGAAAATGGAATATTTAAATTAAAAAATATGGAGAGAATTTTCGAAAATATAATTTATGGAATTTATGAAAAAGGAGATTTTAAATTAATTTTTAAAAATAATATTATTAACTTATCAGAAAAACTTGGAAGTAGATTTATAATAATTAAAATTAGGAGGAATTGATGTCTGAATTGAGCCAAGAAGAAATTTTAAAGGGCAAAGAAATTCTTGAAAAATATGAAATTAGCGGTAAAAGAAGAACATTAAAAGGTTTTGAACTATATTTTGTAAAATTAATTGCTATTGCATTTTCAGTTTTTCAATTTTATACTATAGGTTTTAAGTTTTTCCCCCCTCAAATTCAAAGACCACTTCATGTTGGATTTGCATTTTTATTAATTTTTTTATTAATACCACCAACTTTAAAAAGTAAAAAAGATAAGATACCTATTTATGATTGGATAATTGCAATAATTGTTATAATTGTGTTTCTATATCCAATTGTTTTTTATGAACAATTAATTTATAGAGCCGGACTTCCAACTACAATAGATATAATAATAGGATTAATAGCAGTTATTTTAATTCTTGAGGGAACAAGAAGAGTTGTTGGATTGCCATTAATGATTATTGCATTACTTTTTGTTCTTTATGCAATTTTTGGAAAATCAATTCCAGGCATTTTTGCTCATAGAGGTTTTACAATAACAAGAGTTGTTGATCATCTTTTTTATACTCTTGATGGAATTTTTGGAATTCCAGTTTCTGTTTCAACAAAATTTGTATATGCATTTATTTTATTTGGTGCACTTGCTGAAAGAACTGGTGTTTCAGAACTTATTGTTAATATTGCAAGAGCAATTGCAGGTAGAGCTCCTGGAGGTCCTGCAAAAATTTCTGTTATAACAAGTGCAGCATTAGGAACTGTAAGTGGAAGTTCAGTAGCAAATGTTGTTACAGACGGTGTATTTAATATACCTCTCATGAAAAAAACAGGATATAAAGATTATTTTGCTGGTGCTGTTGAAGCAGCAGCATCAACAGGTGGACAAATAATGCCCCCAGTTATGGGTGCAGCAGCATTTATTATGGCAGAATTTATCGGAGTTCCCTATGTTAGAATAATTTTTGCAGCAATTGTTCCTGCTATTTTGTATTTTATGGGTGTTTATTTCTCTCTTCACTTTGAAGCTAAAAGATTGGGTTTAAGAGGATTAAGAAAAGAGGAAATCCCAAATTTAATATATGAATTAACTTATAAAGGTTATATATTGACACCTTTTGTGGTTCTTGTCTATAAACTTATGGCAGGTTTTACTGTAATGGAGGCTGCTTTTGTTTCAATTATTTCTGTAATTCTTACGAGTTTTTTAGGAGAAATGGCAAAAACAGTTACTCAAGATTTTGATGAAAAAAATAAAATATTCTTCCTTTATATTTCTATATATGTTCCTCTTTTATTTTTCTTTATATTTTTCTTTTTAAATACAATAAAAATTATCCCTTTAGCATTTTTTACATCCTTACTATCTATTATTTTTTGTTATCTTGTGTTTAGATTTAAATCTGTTGTTATTTATGAAAACAAAAATAAAGTATTTTTAAATAGAATTTTAAATGTTATTAAAAATACTTTCTTTTTGACTGTTGAAGGTTTTGAAGAAGGTGCATATACATCTCTTGCAGTAGTTGCTGCATGTGCATCAGCAGGTTATATTGCAGGTATGTCAACATTAACAGGTCTTGCTTTAAGATTTGCAACAGCTGTTGTCTCTTTGGCAACAAGTGTAAAAAATTTCTTAAATTCAATTTTTTCAACTTTTTTACCATTTTTAAAAATTACTAGTCCTATGCCATTTACTTTAATTTTTACAGTTATAGCATGTTTAATTCTTGGAATGGGAATTCCTACAACTGGAAATTATATTATTATGGCAATTATAACTGCACCAGCACTTTTTCCATTTTTATCAAAATATGATTCAACAACAAGAATGCTAATCGCACATATGTTTGTATTTTATTATGGTATTCTTGCTGATGTCACACCACCTGTAGCACTTGCTGCATATGCAGGAGCTGGAATTGCTGGTTCAAATCCATTTAAAACTGGTTTTACTGCATTTAAATTAGCACTTGCTGGTTTTCTTGTCCCGTTTGTTTTTGTATATAATCCAATTTTGTTAGGCGTTAATTTTGTTTGGAGTGAAGCAATTATTGCATATACAACTGCAATAATTGGTGTTATATTTCTAGGAGCCTCTTCTATTGGATATTTTGTTAATAAACTAAACTTTTTAGAGAGAACACTTTTATTTATTTCATCAGTTTTATTAATTGTCCCTGGTCTAAAAACTGATTTAATTGGAATAGGACTTGGTGTTTTAGTTTATATAGTTCAAAAATTAAAAATAAAAAAAGTGGAGGTTAAAAATGATTAAATTTATTTCTTTTGGCCTTGGTACAATTGGGCTTGAAATATTAAAAGTTTTATTAAATAAGAAAAATTATAAATTAGTTGGAGCAGTTGATATAAGAGAAGAACTTTTAAATAAAGATGTTGGAGAATTAATTGGTAATGAAAAAATAAATGTAATTGTTAAAAATAACATTGAAGAATTTGATAATTGTGATATAGTAGTTCATTCTACTGGTTCAAGAATTTCGCAAACTTTTGAACAATTTAAATATTTATTAAATAAAGGATATAATGTGATTTCAACTTGCGAAGAACTATTTTATCCATATTATTTCCATAAAAACGAAGCAGAAGAGTTAGATAGAATTGCTAAAGAGAATGGTACAAGGATTCTTGGTACTGGAATCAATCCTGGATTTATTTTAGACACTCTTGTAACTTTTACAACAACCCTTTCTATTGAAATAGAAAAAATTTCTGCTGAAAGAGTTCTTGATGCAAGTAAAAGAAGAAAACAATTACAATTAAAAGTTGGATCAGGTTTAACAGTCGAAGAATTTAATAGATTAAAAAATGAAAATAAAATTGGACATGTGGGACTTCTTGAATCATTATTTTTTGTTTTTGATTCACTTAATTTAGAAGTTCAAGATTTTAAAGAAGTATTAGAACCACTAATTGCAGAAGAAGATATAAAAACAGAATATTTGGAGGTTAAAAAAGGTCTTGTAAGAGGTCAATATCAAAAAGTAAGCGGAATATCTAAAGATGGGAAAATTATTGAATTAACTTTAATTATGGCATTAAATGAAAAAGAAAGTTATGATAAGGTCAAAATTTATGGAAAACCAGATATTGAATTAATAATAAAAAATGGTATACAAGGAGATTTAGGTACAGCAGCAGTTGTTAGCAACTATATACCAATTTTATTAAAAAAAGAACCTGGCTTTTATACTACTAAAGATTTAAATTTACCCCACTTTAATAACTAATAACTTTGAATTAATTCATTTAAATCTTTAACTAAATTTTTAAACTCTAATCTTATTAGACCAAGTTTAGCATCATTATTTAAAATACCAATTACAGCCATTCCTTGAGTAAGATTATAAATCACAATATACCCATTTTTACCTTTTGCAAATATTTCCTCAAATTCACCCTTATTAAAATCTTCAATAGCTCTTTCTCCTAACATTATTAACGATGCAGAAAGTGCTGCTAATTTTTCTTCATCTTCAGTGGTTAAGGTTGAAGAAATTGGTAAACCATCTTTACTTACAACAATAATTGATTCAATAGTTTTGTCTTTTTCTTTTAAATTCATTAATTTTTCTTTAATTAAATTAACATCTTGTATCATTACTCCCTCCTTTAAAGTTTAATTAATTTTATCAAATTATATATATTTTTTAAATTCCTCTCTTAATTCTTTATATAGTGGAAATCTTTCACACAAATCTTTAACTTCTTTTTTTACTTCATTTAAAACTTCTTCATTATTCGGATTTTTAAGAACTTTTGCTATCAATTTTCCAACAATTTCCATCTCTTCTTCTCCCATTCCTCTTGTTGTTAAAGCAGGTGTTCCTAAACGAATACCACTTGCAATAAATGGTTTTTCTGGATCAAATGGAATTGTGTTTTTATTTACGGTTATATTCACTGTACCAAGAATTCTTTCAGCATCTTTTCCAGTTATCTTAAATGGTCTTAAATCAACTAACATTAGATGAGTATCTGTTCCATCTGATACAAGTCTAGCACCTTCATTTTTTAATGTCTCCGCTAATTTTTTAGCATTTATAACAATTCTTTCTTGATATTTTTTAAATTCATCACTCATTGCTTCTTTAAAACAAACAGCTTTTGCTGCAATAACATGCATAAGTGGTCCACCTTGAATTCCTGGAAATACATTTTTATCAAGGTCTTTTTTATAAATCTCTTTTGTTAAAATAAAGGCACCTCTTGGACCCCTTAATGTTTTATGTGTTGTTGAAGTTACAAAATCTGCATATTGTACTGGAGATGGATGAAAACCAGTTGCAACTAAACCTGCAATATGAGCAATATCAGCCATTAAATAAGCGTTAACTTCATTTGCTATTTCTCTAAATTTTTCAAAATCAATTTTTCTTGGATATGCAGAATAACCTGTAACAATAAGCTTAGGTCTCTCTTTCAAAGCAAGTTCTCTTACCATATCAAAATCTATTGTTTCATCATCTTTTTTTACTCCATAATAGATAACTTTAAAAAATCTTCCTGAAAAAGAAACTGGACTTCCATGTGAAAGATGACCTCCGTGTGAAAGTTCCATAGATAAAATTGTGTCACCAGGATTTAATACAGTAAAATAAACAGCCATATTTGCTTGAGTTCCAGAATGAGGTTGAACATTTGCATGCTCAGCCTTAAAAAGTTCTTTTGCTCTATTGATTGCTAATTCTTCTGCGACATCAACAAATTCACAACCTCCATAATATCTTTTTCCTGGATATCCTTCTGCATATTTATTAGTTAAAGGAGAACCAAGTGCAGAGAGCACTCCATAACTTACAAAATTTTCTGATGCTATAAGTTCAAGATTTGAATGTTCCCTTTCTATTTCTTTGTAAATTGCCTCAAAAATTTCAGGATCAATTCTTTTTAAATATTCAACCATTTTATCCTCCTAAAATTGATAACTCTTTATAATTTTACAATATAAATGTTAAAATTAAAAAGATGAGAAGAAGATTAATAGATTTAATCAATGAAATAGATTATCCATTTACTTCTGCAATTGTAAATAATAGAAGAGTTGGTTTTTTAGATGAGATAGAGGAAAATTCTTCTTTTAAGTTGTTGGACATACAGGATATGGAAGGAATGAGAACATATGAGAGAACAATAACTTTTTTAGTCTCTTATCTTTTTAATACACTATACAATCTTACAGTTCAAATAAAATATTCATACGGAGATGGAATTTTTGGAGAAATTATTGAAAATAAAAATATAAAAAATCTTATTTTAAATATAAAAAATGAATTAATAAAAATTATAAATAACGATTATTATTTAAAAAAACAAGATTTAAGAAAAGAAGACGCCATAAAACTTCTTTCAAATTCAAAAGGAAATTTTGAACCAAAACTTTTTAAATATCTTTCGAAGGATATTATTACTGTCTATTCAATTAATAATTATTATTCATATTTTTTAGGACCTCTTCTTCCAAGAACTGGAATGATTAAAGTTTTTGACATTAAACCATATAGGAATGGATTTTTAATACTTTTACCAGATAAAAAGGATAAATATAAAGTAGGAGATATTGATAAAAGAGAGAAACTTTTTAACACTTTTGAAGAATCACAAAATTGGATAAATACATTAGGAATAAGATTTGTTGGTGATTTAAATGAAAAGATAATTAAAAATGAAATTTTAGATTTAATTTTAATTCAAGAAGTACTTCATGAAAAGAAAATAAAAGAAATAGGAGATCTTATTTTTGATAGAAAAAGTAAAATAATTTTAATTGCTGGACCATCTTCTTCTGGAAAAACAACATTTACAAAAAAATTATCAATCTATTTAAGAGTTATAGGTTTAAAACCAATAATTTTATCAACAGACGATTATTTTCTTGACAGAGATAAAACCCCATTAAATGAATGTGGAGAGCCTGATTACGAAACTATTGAAGCAATAGATTATAAATTTTTACAAAAAAATATTAATGAAATTTTAAGTGGCAAAAAAATTCAATCTCCAAAATTTAATTTTACTATTGGTAAAAGAGTTAAAGGGCAAGAGATTGAACCACAAGATAATATGGTTATTTTAATAGAAGGTCTTCATTCATTAAACCCTATTTTAACAGATGAGATTGATGATAAATTAAAATTTAAAATTTATATTTCAGCATTAACTCAAATAAATTTCGATAATTTGAATAGAATTCCAACCAGAGACTTAAGATTAATTAGAAGAATAGTAAGAGATGCTGTGTTTAGGAAAATTTCTCCAAAAGAGACAATTAAAAATTGGAAAAATGTAACTCAGGGTGAAGAGAAGTATATTTTCCCATATCAAGAAAGTGTTGATATAATGTTTAACTCATCACTTTTCTATGAACTTCCAATTTTAAAATATTATGCTGAAAGACATCTTTTAGGAATTGATGAAAGAGATGATGAATATGTTAAAGCAAATATTCTATTAAATTTTTTAGCTCACTTTGTTCCTTTACAACCAATTGATGTGCCTAAAACTTCAATTTTAAGAGAATTTATTGGTGAAGGTTCTTTTAAATATTAACCTTTTAACTCACCCTCTCTTAATAACTTTTCAAAATAACTTTTTGCAAATCTATGAGCCTCATCTCTTATTTTTTGAAATAAATGAAGAACATCACTATTTTTAGGAAGTATTATCTCATTCTCAAAATCCTCAAAATAGATAATTTCATTTTCTTTGGCAATTGAAATGAATTTATATTTTAAATTCAATTCTCTTTTTATTTTAACTGCAACATTTAATTGACCCCTTCCCCCATCTATTAAAATTAAATCTGGCTCCCAAGAAAATTTTTTATCTCCAACATGCGAAAATCTTCTTAGAAATACTTCTTTAAGCATTCCATAATCATCAGGACCTTTTGTAAATTTTATTTTAAATTTTCTATAATACTCCTTTTTAGGTAAACCATTATGAAAAACAACAAGTGAACCAACAGCATATTGACCCATAATATTTGAAATGTCATAACCTTCAATATATTCTGGAATTTTCTTTAAACCAAATAGATCTTTTATTTTGTTAAGTGTTTTCTCTTTTATTGGATATAAAATTTTATTTAAATGTTCTATTGCATTTTCTTTTGCTAATTCAATTACACTTTTTTCAAATTCACTTTTTGCTAATCTTATATTTATTTCTTTATTTGCCTTTTCTTTTAAAAATTTTTTAATTTCATCTTTTTTAGAAAGATTATAATTTGTAATTATTAAATCTGGTATTTCGACTTTTCTTGAATAATAAAGAGAAATAAAAGTAGAAATAATTTCTTTAGGATCGCTATCACCTATCATTTCATAAGGTTTCTCAAAAACAACTCTACCATTCCTTATTTCAAGATATTCTATTAAAATATTTTCATTTTCTTTTAAAAGATATATAGTATCAAATGATATGTTTTCATTTGTTAGAACTCTTTGTGAATAAAAAACTTTATCAATTGCCTTTATTGTATCTCTTATTGTTGCTGCTTTTTCAAATTGAAGTTTCTTTACATAACTATCCATTTGTGAGATAAGGGAGTCTTTTAATTTCTTATAATCACTTTTTATAAATAAAATAAAATCTTTAACAGATTTTTGATAATCTTCTTTAGTAATATTTCCAATACATGGACCACTACATTCACCAATATCGAAATAGATACATTTCTTTTTTGGAAGTTTTTTCACACATTTTCTTAATTTAAAAATTTTTCTTCCTAATGAAGCAACTCTTCTTAATGATTTAACATCAACAAAGGGACCAAAGTATAATGCATTATCATTCTTTAACCCCCTTTTTATTTCAATATAAGGAAAATCATCCATAACAATTTTTAAATATGGATAGGATTTATCATCTTTCAATCTAATGTTATATTTAGGTTTATGCTTTTTTATTAAATTTGCTTCTAAAAGAAGGGCTTCAGAGGGTGACGATGTGATGATATAATCAAAATAACAAATTGATTCTCTTAAAATTTTATCTTTTGGAAAAACTATATTTTTTGTGTCAAGATAACTTCTTAATCTTTCTTTAAGAGAAGTTGCTTTTCCAACATAAATTACTTCATTTTTTTCATTATAAAAAATATAAACTCCTGAACCTTCAGGAACTTTTATAAGATCTTCTGGCCATTTCATATTCTCAATATTCATTGTATTATAAAATAGATGAAAAGAGTAATTTATATTGGTGGACCAACTGGAGTAGGGAAAAGTGAAGTTGGTATAAAACTTGCTAAAAAAATCAATGGAGAAATTTTATCATGTGATGCTTTTCAAATATATAAATTTATGGATATAGGTACGAACAAAATTAAAAAAGAAGAAATGGAAGGAGTACCACATCACATGATTGACATAATTAATCCAAATGAAGAATTTTCTAGTGCTCTTTATAAAGAAATTGGATTAAAAAAAATAGATGAAATAATAAACAGGAAAAAATTACCAATAATTGTTGGTGGGACTGGTTTATATTTAAGAACTCTTTTATATTTTGAACCACCAGAAAAAAATGAAAGTATTAGAAATTTTTTGTTAGAAAGAGTTGAAAAAGAGGGTTTACAATCTCTTTATGATGAATTACAAATAGTTGATCCTGATTATGCTAATAAAATTTCAAAGAATGATAAGAAAAGAATTGTTAGAGCACTTGAAGTTTATTATATTTATAAAAAACCATTTTCATCATTTCAAAACAAAATAGAAAGATTCGAAAGTCTTAAATTTGCTTTAATAATGGATAGAAAACTTCTTTATGAAAGAATTGAAAGAAGAGTTGAAAAAATGTTTAAAAGTGGTTTAATTGATGAGGTTAAATATATTGAAGAAAATTTCGGATTTTCAAAAACCTCAATTAAAGCTATTGGATATCAAGAAATTTTAAAATATCTAAAAGGTGAAATTACTCTTGATAATTGTAAAAAAGAGATCATAAAAAAAACAAAAGAATATGCAAGAAAACAAATAATTTGGTTAAAAAAAGAAAAAGATATAATTTTTATTAATATTCAGGATAAAGATATTGAAAGAGTTGTAAAAGATATTTTAGAAATTGTGAGGAATAAATGGATGAATTAATAAGAGAAGTTGAAAATGAAATTCAAGATAAGATAAAAGAATATGAAAAATTAAAAGAAAAAAACTTTATTAAAGTAATTGATGCATTTAGAGAATTTAAAGTTAGAGAAAGTGATTTTTGCGATTCATCTGGTTATGGATTTGGAGATACTGGAAGAGACAAACTCGAATTAATATTTTCTAAAATATTTGAAACTGAAGACTCTTTAGTAAGATCTCAAATATCATCTGGTTCTCATGCAATTTCAATTGTTCTATTTTCAATTTTAAAACCTGGTGATGAATTACTTTCGATAACAGGAGAACCATATGATACTATACAAAGAATTATTGGAATTAAAGAATCCCCTCTTTCATTAAAAGATATTAATGTTGAATATAAAGAAGTAGATTTAATTAATAAACCTATAAATCTAAAAAAGTTTATATCTAAAAAAACAAAAGTAATTTTTATTCAAAAATCAATGGGTTATAGTGGAAAAAGAAAAACATTAAAAAATGAGGAGATAAAAAATTATGTTAGAGAAATAAGAGAAATTAAAGAAGATGTAATAATTTTTGTTGATAATTGTTATGGTGAGTTCGTAGAAGAAAAGGAACCAACTGCATTTGGTGTTGATTTAATAGCAGGTTCAATGACAAAAAACCCAGGAGGAGGTATAACTCCATTCGGTGGTTATATTGCAGGAAGGAAAAACCTAATTGAAAAATGCGCATCTTTAATTTCGTCTCCTGGCATAGGAAAACATGGAGGAGCCCAAATAGGTTTCAAAAAGTTAGCATTTATGGGTTTATATTTTGCCCCTCATGTTGTAGGTGAAGCACTTAAAGGAATAACTTTTGTTTCGAGTTTACTATCAAAACTTAATTTTGATATATTCCCAAAATGGAATGAAAAAAGAGGAGATACACTTCTTGGAATAAAGTTTAAAAATAGAGAAAATTTAATTAAGTTTGCTCAGTTGGTTCAAAAATTTTCACCTATAGATTCAGATGTTTATCTAGAGCCAATCAAAGAAGATTTTTTTAATCATGAAGTAATAATGGCAGCAGGAACATTTACACAGGGTTCTTCAATTGAATTTTCTTTTGATGCCCCAATTAAAGAACCATATATAGGTTATTTACAGGGTGGACTTTTTTATGAACAGATAAAGTATAGTATAATTAAAGTAGTTGAAACTTTTTTAAAATAGAAGGAATTTATTATGCAAATTTTTTTAATTAGTTTGATATTTTTATTAATTTTTTTAATAGTTTATTTTGTATTGAAATATAATATCTCAAAAAAAATTTATTTTTATGAAAATAAAATTGAGAATATATATAAATTATCAGAATTAACAATAAGTGAAAACAATTTAGATTTACTTTTTTTAAAAATTTCTAATTATATTTATAAAGTTTTGGGTTTTAAAAACATTTTTATCTATTTGTTTGATGAAGAAACAAATGAATTGGTCTTAAAAGGAACATATAATTCAAGAATGAATGAAATTAACAAAAAAAGGATAAAACTTGGAGAAGGAATTTTGTCCAAAGTTTTTGAAACAAAAAATTGGTTATATGTAGATGATGTTGGTAAAGAAAAAAATTATATAAAAGTAGTTGAAGGCATGAAATCAGAATTTGTTTACCCTTTAAAAATTAAAGGTAATATTATAGGTGTTTTAGGAATTGAAAGTGATAAAAGTTTAGATAAAACTGAGATAGATTTATTAATAACAATTGGAAATATATTAAATATATCAATTGAAAGAATTTATTCAATTAATGAAATTGAAGAAAAATTAAAATCTATAAACACTATAAATCAAATATCAAATTATTTTCTTTCTTCTTTAAATACTATGGATGTTTTGAATAAAATTGTCTATATTTTAGTAAATAATTTTGGATATGAAAAAGTGGGGTTAGTAATAAAAGTTGATAATAAATTAAAAGAAATAATAAATTATGGATTCAATATAAAAAATTTCGAAATAGATATAAATTCTCCAAAAGGAATAGTAACTAAAGCATTTAGGGAAAAAAGGACAATACTTGTTAATGATGTAACAAAAGATCCTGATTATATTGAAGATTTAGATACTAAATCAGAACTGGCAACTCCAATTTTTTACGAGAATGAACCTATTGGTATTATTAATATCGAATCAAAAAAATTAAATAGATTCTCTGAAAGTGATGTTTTACTTATAGAAACATTATCAAACACTATTGGAGTTGCATTAATGAATGCAAAACTCTATGAAGAAACGAAAAAACTAAGTTTAATAGATGAATTAACAGGATTAGGAAATTTGAGGTTTTTAAAAGAAACTGTTGATAAAGAATTTGAAAAAGCTAAAAGGTATAATCTTTCTCTTTCAATTATTTTTTTTGATCTTGATAATTTCAAAAAAATCAATGATACAAAAGGACATCAAGTTGGAAGTTTAATTTTAGTTAATGTTGCAAGAATTATACAGAGAATAATTAGAAAATCAGATTATGCATTTAGATATGGTGGTGATGAATTTGTTATAGTATTACCTTTAACAGACAAAGAGGGTTCTAAAAAAATTGCCGAAAGATTAAAAGAGGAGATTAATGTAAATGAAATAGAAGGAATAAAAATAACAGCAAGTATTGGAATATCAACTTATCCTGAGGATGCTTCTAATCCATTTGAACTTCTTGAAAAAGCAGATAAATATGCTTATCTCTCAAAATCACTCGGAGGTGATAGAGTTTATTATTGATTTAAAATATTTATTACCTCATTTAAACTTTTATCACAAAATTCTATAATTTCATCTTTAATTTTTTCACATTCAAAATTAACTTTATTAACAAAATTTTCATCTTTGATAGATTTAATATTTATTTTTACATTCAAATAAGAAGATAAAACTCCGCTTTTTAAACATAAAATAGCAACTCCAATATCAGATATTGCATTTCTATTTCCTTCTTTTAATAAGATTTCAATATATGATAATAAACTATTAGCAAGTTTCATACTTTTAAATGGAATTTCTGTTGCCCTTTTTAACGCATCTTGAATTTTTTCCCTTCTTATCTTCTTTTCTTCTTCTGTTTCTTTAGGTAGCTTATAAGCATTCATTACAAAATTAAATGATTCTTCATCTTCAAATGATAATTTTAAAAATTCATCTCTCAATTTAATTAAATTTTCAATATGATTGTCTAAACCTTTTGATAAACCACAAACCATTGATAATAAACTTGCTGAAAAAGAAAGCATAATATCACCAACACTACCACCTCCTGGTGTGGGTGATGCTGATGATAAAGATTCGATATACTCTTTTAAAGTTCTATTCTCCATAATTACCTCCTCTTTTAAAAAATTATATCTAAATTAAATATTATGATAAAATATCTTTAGACAATTTTTAGGAGGTGTTTATGCCTGGACCTATTATTGACCATGAAAAATGTAATGGTGATGAAGAGTGCTACAATGTCTGCCCTGCAGATCCAAATGTATTTGAAATTAGAGGAGAAGGTTCAGATAAAAAATCATATGTTGTACATCCAGAAGCTTGTATTGAATGTGGACTATGTGTTGACGCGTGTCCTACTGGCGCAATAACATTGGAGTAAATTATTTTTTAGAGGGGATGACTCCCCTCAAAATAGGATGGGTGGCCGAGTGGTTGAAGGCACCGCACTTGAAATGCGGTAGGTGGGTAAACCCTGCCTCGCGGGTTCGAATCCCGCCCCATCCGCCAAATATTTTAATATGCCTGCAAATTTACCGCCTCAATTCTATGACTTAGAAAAAGAATATAGAGAAAAGAAAACAATTCAAGAAAAAATTGAAGTTCTTAAAAAAATGTATGCAATTATGCCCAAACACAAGGGGACAGATAAATTGCAAGCAGAAATTAAAGCTAAAATTTCTAAATTAAAAGAAGAATTAGAATTTCAAAAGAAAAATAAAGGTAAAAGAAGCTCTTTTTATATAGAAAGAGAAGGTGCAGGTCAAGTAACTCTTGTTGGACCACCTAATTCAGGAAAATCAACACTTTTTTATCTCCTTTCATCTGTACCATCAGAAATTGGAGATTATCCATTTACAACTAAAACTCCTGTTGTTGGAATGGTGCCTTATGAAGATATTAAAATTCAATTTATAGATCTTCCTCCTGTTAATGAAGATTGTGATTATATTATTTTTGATATTATAAGAAATTCTGACTTAATTTTAATAGTTCTATCGTTTGAAATGAATATAAATTATGAGTTAGATAAAATATTAAAAATTCTTGAGGATAAGGGTATAAAGCTTCTAGGAGAAGGTTTAAGTGAAGATTATCTTTTTGGACCATTAAATAAAAGAGGTTTAATTTTTATAAATAAATGTGATTTAATATCAAAAGAGGAAATAGATAACAAAATAAAAAATATTAATACTCTTATTCCAATTGTATATGGTTCATCAGAATCAATAATAAATATTGAAGAACTTATTAAAAAAATTTTTGAGGGATTAAATATAATAAGAGTTTACACTAAAGAGCCAGGTAAGCCTCCTGATATGACAGATCCATTAATTTTAAAAAAAGGAGCAACAGTTTTAGATGCTGCATATAAATTGCATAAAGAAATTGCTAAAAATTTAAAATATGCAAGATTGTGGGGTTCAAGTAGATTTGAAGGACAACAAGTTAATAGAGATTATATTTTACAAGATAAAGATATAGTTGAATTTCACACAAAGTGAAAAAATTTAAAATTATTTTTTTTCTAATCTTACTTTTAATAATAATCTACATTTTTTTAACTACTGATATTCAAACTTTTTTAAAAATTTATTATATTCAATTGTTAACAATATTGTTCATATACATTATTTTGAATATTGTATTAAAGAGAGGAAGATATTTAATTCTTATATTGTTTTTATCTACTATAATTTTTTATTTTTTTATCTATCCTAATTACATTGAGAAAAGAGTTTTATATTCTGAAATTTTTAAAGAAGAAAGTGATGTTAAGTTAATAAATATAGATTTAAAAATTGAAAATGGAAATTTAAAAATATTAGGTGAAAAAATAAATAAAGATTTTATATTTGATTATTCATCTTATAAAAAGGTTTATCTATTTAAAAAAGTTTTAAATAAAAATATAAATTATTTACTAATTCAAAATAGTATTATAAAAAAAGATTTATATGATTCAAATGAATATAATTTAATTGTTAATAATGATAAAAATCTTTATTTAACTATTCAAGGAAAGTCTATTTTTTATGATCTTGATTTTTCAGATATTCTTTTAAATAGATTAAATATTAAATCTAATTCTTCATTTTTAGAATTAAAATTACCTCAAAATGCAAATAATTTATTTTTAAATTTAAATCTGAAACCATCTTTTATAAAAATAGGGCTAAGAAAAAATTTTTATATAGAAATAAAATTAAATGTTAAAAATACAAAATTTAATCTTAAAGATTTGGGATTTAAAATAAAAAATAAGAATGAATATTACTTTAATGGGGGAGAAAATAAAGTTTATATTGAAATAAATTCATATTCTTCTTTTTTAGAATTTTATTTTTTAGATTAAAATAAGATTATATGTATTATATAGGAGGTATTAATGTTTAATGTTATATTAACTGGATTAACCTCTTTTTTAACAGATATAAGTACTGAAATGTTTTATCCACTAATTTCACTTTATATTGTTGCTCTTGGTGGAGGACCAGAAATTATAGGATTGATTGAAGGAATTGCAGAAAGTTTAGCAAGTTTACTTAAAGTTTTCTCTGGAAATATATCAGACATGATTAAAAAAAGAAAAATACTTGCAATTTTTGGTTATTCATTTTCGGTTATAGGAAAAATTTTTATGTATTTTGCTAGTGGATGGGGAGGGGTTTTTACTGGAAGAGTTATTGATAGAATAGGAAAAGGAATAAGAACTGCCCCAAGAGATGCTCTTATTGCTGAATCAGTAAATGAAAAAAGAGGTAGAGCATTTGGAATTCACAGAACAATGGACACACTTGGTGCTTTTCTCGGTGTTCTTATTTCATTATATCTGATAAATAGATTTGAATTATTATCAATTGAGACGAATAAAAATACAATATCAAATTATTTACCTATATTTAAATATATTATTTTAATAAGTATAATACCTGGGGTTTTAGGTGTATTGTTTTTATTTTTTGTTAAAGAAACTGCAACCGGTTTGCCTTTAGGTAAGAAAATTATATTAAATTTAAAAATTATTCCAAAGAAATTAAGGGGTTTTCTTCTAGTTACTCTTATTTTTACATTTGGAAATTCATCAAATCAATTTTTACTATTAAAAGCTAAAAATATAGGTTTCTCTATTATATCAGTTTTAACACTTTATCTTGTATATAATTTAACATATGCACTATTTTCATATCCACTTGGAAGATTATCTGATAGAATTGGTAGAAAATGGATAATAGTTTTAGGATATTTAATCTATGGGATTGTTTATATTTCCTATGCTTTTGCAAAAACTTCATTATCTCTTTATACTCTTTTTGCAATTTATGGACTATATATGGCATTTACAGAAGGTGTTGAAAAAGCTCTTATTTCAGATTTGTCACCACCAGAATTCAAAGGAAGTTTAATTGGATTGCATGCGACTCTTGTTGGAATTGGTTTATTTCCCGCTTCTTTAATAGGAGGATTACTTTGGCAATACATATCACCCCAAGCAACTTTTATATTTGGTGGAATTATGGGAATTTTTGCTTCAGTTGGAATGATATTGGTTATATAATTAAATCATGAGAAAGATAAAATTTTTAAAATGTATCCTCTGTGGAAATGAATATAAAGAAACAGAAGTCAAGTATACATGTCCAAAATGTGGAAAAGATGGTATTCTTTTTGTTGAACTTGATTATGAAAATATTGATTTTAAAAAGGAAAAACTTAAAGATAGGCCAAATAATATATTAAGATATCATGAACTATTACCAATTAATAATATTGAAAATACTCCACCTTTAAATGTTGGTATGACACCCCTTTATAAATCAAAAAGATTAAATGAATTTCTTGGTTTGACAAATTTATATATAAAAGATGATGGCAGAAACCCTACAGCTTCATTCAAAGATAGAGCATCTTTTATTGTTGTTATAAAAGCAATTGAACTTGGATATGATTCTATAACAACCGCTTCAACTGGAAATGCAGCTTCTTCAGTTGCTGGAATTGCAGCAAGTGTCGGCATTAAAACATATATATTTGTTCCAGAAACTGCACCAAGAGCAAAAATCGCTCAACTTCTTGCATTTGGAGCAAAAGTTTTTGCAGTTAAAGGTAGTTATGATGACTGTTTTGATTTATGTATAAAAGCCAGTGAAGAGTTTGGTTGGTACAATAGAAATACTGCTTATAATCCTTATACAATTGAAGGAAAGAAGAGTGTTTCTTTTGAATTATGGGAACAATTAGGTTTTGAAGTTCCAGATAAAATTTTTGTATCGGTTGGCGATGGTGTTATATATAGTGGTGTCTATAAAGGTTTTTATGATTTATATAAATTTAAATTGATAGATAAAATACCTCAAGTAATAGGTGTTCAAGCTGAAGGAGCATCTCCTATAGTTAAAGCATATATTGAAAATAAAGAGAAAGTAGAACCTATAAATAACCCAAAAACAGTTGCTGATTCAATATGTGTTGGTTATCCAAGAAATGGAAACATGGCTCTAAAATTAGCAAAAGAATATAATGGGATTTTTATTTCTGTTAAAGATGAAGAAATTTTGAATGCAATACCTCTTTTAGGAAAATTAACAGGAATATTTGGAGAGCCAGCTGGAGTCACTTCACTTGCAGGATTAATTAAGATGAAAAATGAAAACAAAATAAATGAACATGAAAAAATTGTTGTAATTATTTCAGGTAATGGATTAAAAGATATTGAGTCAGCAATAAAAAGTACAGGTGAACCTAATTATATCAATCTTGATATAAAAGAAATAAGAAAAATTATTTTATAAAATTTATAAAATAATATTTATTTAAAGGAGGTAAAAGAGATGGAGGAAACTTTTTGGGAAAAAATTAAAAAAGGTTTAAAGGTTGGTGCAGAAAAAACTAAGGAGTTAGCAGAAATTGCAAATCTTAAAGGTACTATTTTAATTCTAGAAAGTAAAAAGGGTGGGAAACTTAAAGAACTTGGAACAAAAGTTTATGATCTATTTAAACAAGGTAAAACAAAAGATGAAATTTTCGAATCAATTCAAACAATTTTTGATGAGATAAAGAAATTAGAAAACGAGATAAAGGAAAAAGAAGAAGAAATAGAAAAAATAAAATCTCAAAAGGGCATACAAGAGGAGGAGGTTAAAAAAATAGAAGAAGAGGTTAAAAAAGAGGTAAAAGAGGAAGAAAACAAACAATGATGAATGATGCAATAAAAAATTTTATTGAACTTTGTAAAATTCCTTCACCTTCTGGTAAAGAGGAAAAAGTAAGAGAAAAAATTATTGAACTTTATAAAGATCTAGGAGGTTGGAAAATAGATGATATAGGTAATATGTATTTAAAAGTTGGAAAAGGTAATAAAGCACTTCTATTAAATGCTCATATTGATACTGTACCAGTTGATAGTGATAATATTAATGTTATTTTGGAAAATGGGATAATTAAAACAGATGGAAAAACAATTTTAGGTGCTGATGATAAATCTGGTGTAATAGCAATTCTTGAAGGAGTTAAAAGAAAAAAAGATAATATTAAAGGAATTATTGATGTTGTCTTAACTGTTGAAGAAGAAACAGGTCTTAAAGGAGCCAAAGGTATAAATTTATCTTATATTGAAGCAAAAGAAGGTTATGTTTTTGATATGCATAATCCACCAGGAGAAATTGTTAGTGAATCACCATATCATAATACTTTTAAATTTTTTATTTATGGAAAAGCAGCACATGCTGGTGCAGAACCAGAAAAAGGAATAAATGCAATATTACTTGCATCTAAGGCTATAAATAGAATTAAGTTAGGAAAAATAGATAATGAAACAACTGCTAATATAGGAATAATAAAGGGTGGCAATGCAACAAATGTGATTCCAGATTATGTTGAAGTTCACGGTGAAGCAAGAAGTAGAGATGAAGAAAAATTGTTAAATTTAACAGATGAAATAATAAATATTTTTATTGAAGAGATCGAAAAAGGAGGAGGGAAATTAGATTATTATCTTAATAGAGAATATAATGGATATAAGTTTTCAGAAAACGATAAATTAATTGTCTTAATAAAAAAAGTTTTTGAGTCACTTAACATAAAACCAATAGTTAGACCAACTATGGGTGGTTCTGATTCAAATATATTTCATGAAAAAGGAATAGAAACAGTTGTTCTTTCATGTGGAATGATGAATGTTCACACAAAAGAAGAATATATAAAAATAGAAGATCTTCAAAAAAGCATTGATGTAGTAGAAAAGATTATAGATTTTTATTTTGAAGAATAATGGAAAAGAAGTTAAGCGAAAATCTAGTTTTTGATGGAAAACTAATAAAAGTTATTGAGAGAAAAGTTATCGTTAATGAAAATAAAGAAACTTATAGAGAAATAGTTATTCACCCTGGTGCAGTTGGAATTATTCCAATAACCAATGATAAAAACCTAATATTAGTTAAGCAGTATAGGTCACCTTTTGAAAAGGAACTTCTTGAAATTCCTGCAGGTAAATTAAAAAAAGGTGAAGACCCCCTAGTTTGTGCTCAAAGAGAACTTATGGAAGAAACAGGTTTTACTGGAGAGTTTAAAAAGATTGGAACTTTTTCCACCTCACCAGGCTTTACAAATGAAATAATTCATATTTTTTTATGCAAAAATGCATATTTTATATCTGATGAATTTAAACATGAAGGAGAAATTGAAAAGGTTGTTAAACTAACAATTGAAGAAGCATATAATCTTCTTTTAAAAGGAGATATAGAAGATCTTAAAACAGCTTTTTCAATATCATACATATATGAAAACTATAAATATATTTGAAACATTCTTCTCCTATCTTGAGTTTGAAAAAGAATTTTCTAAAAACACAATTGAATCTTATAAAAATGATCTAAATGATTTTAAAGAATTTCTTGATTTAATCAACAAAACACCTCAAGATATAGATAAAAAAGATTCTTTTAATTATTTAATCTTTTTATCTAAAAAGAAATTAAAGCCTTCATCCTTGAGAAGAAAAATATCTGCGTTAAGATCTTTTTATAGGTTTTTAATTAAAGAAGAGTTAATAGAAAAGGATCCCACGGTTGATTTAACATTTCCAAAAAACGAGAAAAGACTCCCACAAATTTTAACAGTTGAAGAAATTGATAAATTAATTGATGTGATAGATAACAAAACATTGAAAGGCAAAAGAGATAGAGCAATAGTTGAGCTATTATATAGTTCTGGCTTAAGAGTATCAGAGATAATCAATTTGAAAATTAAAGATTTAGATTTTGATAGTAATTATCTAAAGTGTTTTGGAAAAGGCAGTAAAGAAAGAATAGTACCTTTTGGAGATATTGCAAAAGCATATATAACAGATTATCTTAAAGAAAGAGAAAGATTAAATATTAATAGTGAATTTTTGTTCGTAAATAAAAAAGGTGAAAAATTGTTAAGACAATATATAAACAATTTTTTGAGAATATACTCAAAAAAGGCAAAACTTAAGAAAAAAGTTCATCCTCATATGTTGAGACACTCATTTGCAACTCATCTTCTTGAAAGAGGAGCTGATTTAAGAAGTGTTCAAGAACTTTTAGGACATGTTGATATCTCAACTACTCAAATTTATACACATTTAACAAAAGAATATTTAAGAGAAATATATTTAAATACACATCCTTTATGGAGGAAAAATGACAAAAAGAGTGATACTGGTGATTCTTGATGGAGTTGGAATTGGTGGAGCAAAAGATGCAAAAAAGTATGGAGATGAAAATAGCAATACATTACTTAATGTGATTGAAAAAACTGGAATTAAACTCCCAAATTTAACTAATTTAGGTATTTTAAATTTACTTTATAATATGAATATTGAAACATTAGGAAGTTATGGAATTTTAGAAGAAGAATCACCTGGAAAAGATACAACAACAGGACATTGGGAACTAATGGGTGTTAAACTTGAGAAGCCATTTCCTGTTTATCCAGATGGATTTCCTGAAGAAATAATTAAAGAATTTGAAAAAAGAATAGGAAGAAAGGTTTTATGGAATAAACCAGCATCTGGTACTGAAATTATAAAAAAATTAGGAGAAGAGCATATCAAAACAGGTTATCCTATTGTTTATACCTCTGCAGATTCAGTATTTCAAATTGCTGCACATGTTGATGTTATACCATTAAGTGAATTGTATAAAATGTGTGAAATTGCAAGAGAAATTTTAAAAGGAGAACATGCTGTTGCCAGAGTAATTGCAAGACCATTCTCAGGAGAAATAGGAAAATTTTATAGAACTCCTGATAGAAAAGATTATTCCCTTGAACCTCCAATTGATACACTCCTTGATATTTTAATAAAAAATGGGTTTAAAACTCTTGGTATTGGAAAAGTATATGATATTTTTGCAAAAAGAGGTTTTACAGAAATAATTCATATTGAAAATAATACAGAAAATATGGCAATTTTATTAAAAAAAACAATAGAAGAAGTTAATTTTTCTTTAATTTTTACAAATCTTGTTGATTTTGACATGAATTATGGACACAGAAGAGATTTATGGGGTTTTGCAAATGCTCTTTTAGAATTTGATGGTTTTCTTGGAAATTACTTAAAATGGCTTAAAGATGAGGATATTTTAATAATAACTGCAGATCATGGAAATGACCCAACTTTTTTAAAACATACAGATCATACGAGAGAAAATGTTCCAATAATTTTTTATGGAAAAGATATTAAAAAAAATAACTTTATAGGTATACACAAATTTTCAGATCTAGGTGCTACAATAGGTGAAATTTTCGGTGTAAAAACTCATTATGGTAAATCTTTTTTGGAAAGAATTATGGTATAATAGATAATGCGGGGGCGAAAGGAGTTCGACATGGAATGGAGGTTTAAACCGGCAGGTGGGTTTGAGAGAACCCTAAAACTCTCAAAAGATTTAAAATGCCAACACAAATTATGCTTTTGCAGTAGCATAAGGTCTGCTGCCAGTTTGGGAGATTCTGGTCTCCTTGGTCTCTCAAACTGTGGCTAAAAGGAGACTCGCCTTTATCCTCATCCTCAGGGATAAAGGTTAAAAAAGATGAGGATACGCTTCTCTCTTCTATGCCTGTTTAGAGGAGAGAAGAAGAGAAAGAAATAACAGGCTAAACCTGTAGAAGGTTTAAACTGATATTCCATGGACGCGGGTTCAATTCCCGCCGCCTCCACCAAATTTGATGGATATAAATAATTTAAGCAAATTTATCAAATATCTAGAAATATCTTCCTTTTTTCATGATATTGGTAAAATTTCTTCTCATTTTTTATTATCAAAAGACAAAGATTTAAATATAAAAGATCAACATGCAATACTCATTCTTGAGGATAAACTTCCTGATAATGTTAATAAATTTTTAAAAGAGCCTTTATATAAAAAATTTCCTAATTTTAAAGATCTTTTAGAAGAATTATCTCCGATAAATCTTATTTGTTCTCATCATGGTTGCCAAAGATGTAAGTATTCTAACGGATGTAAAAAGTTTGAAAAAAATTTTTTTGTAAAAATTCTTCAAGTATCTGATAGACTTGATTCCTCAAATCCACCTAATAGTGGAAAACAACCATTTTATTCAGTTTATATTTCAGATTTCTTTGCAAATTACAAGAAATTAGATTTCGAAAAAATAGATCAATTAAGAATTAGATTTTTAAATTTTCTTGATTTATATATCTCAAATTTTAATAGAGATAAAATTTATAAAATTTCAAAAATATTTATGGAAAATGCTTTATCAGAAACAAGAAGAGGGGCAAATGATATAAATTTATATACCCATTCAAAAGCAACTTCATCTATTTTTAAAACAATTCTTTTTGACTGTTTTTATTTTGGAATTGAACCTCCAATATCTATTTTTGATGTTGAATTTAAATTTTTAAAAACAAAGGCAGGATTTAAAAATTTAATTGAGGATGAACTTTCTTTTGGAAATCTAATTTTTGAATTTGAAGATTATGAATTTTACATAGTTGGAAAAGGAGTCGATAAATTGTTTTTAAAAATTAATGGAATTGAAGGAATCTTTGTTAATGATATTAATATTGAAAAAAGCAAAAGAAAATACTTTTATCCTTTAAATCCTGAAAAAATATTAAAAACAATATTTGTAAAAATTCCAGAAGACATAGATTTAAATTTTGATGAAATAGTTAAAGGAACTCTTGAAATTGTGAATTATGGAAGATATAGCGAATATAAAGATTTAAAAGAGAAAATTAAAGGGGTTAAAAAACATATAAGAAACCTTAAAAAAGGCAACAAAATTAAGGAAATAGAATATAAAATAAAAGAGTTGAAAAAACTTGATGCAAGGTTTAAATATTTAAAAAAATTAGAAAATAAAAATTTTAACCTTAACAATATAGAAAAATTTTTAATGAAAACACTTGCACCTATTAGACCTCCCTCTGTGTCAAAATTTTCTCAATATATTCTTGGTTTAATGAAAAATAAGAAATTAAATGTTAATGAACTTGCATTTGAAGTCTTTTTAAAAAAACCATTAACAATGTCAAGATTAATTCAATATAATAATGACCTAATTAAATATAAAGATATAAAAGAAATTCCAAAGTTTATAGGAAAGGTAAAATATTCACAAAGCATTCCACAAGAAAAATACTACGAAATAGAAGAGATATTAAATAGCGATGAATTTGTTACCATTAAATTAAAAAATGACAAAATTTTAAAAATACCAATAACATACGATGGAAAAGAAATTGATAAATTAAATCTTTATTTTATAGGAAACATAAAAAGAAAAGGAGAACTTATTTTTCCAATAGGTAAAAATAGAAGTTTAATTCATGTAACAAAATTAGAAAAAGGAGATAGAATTAAACTTATGATTTAAAATTATTCTCTACTATATGGCTTACCAACTGATGCTGGAAATTCAATTTGTTTTTTGAATATCATCATAACAAGTAAAACAGAAATAAATGGGAGCATTAAGAAGAATTGATATGGAATTCTTTGAGAAATAACTTGTAATCTAAATGCAATAACCTCTATTGCTGCAAATAAAAATCCTCCGAGAATTGCTCTTTGAGGCTTCCAACTAGCAAATATTGCAATTCCAACAGCCATAAAACCTCTACCTGCTGAAATATCAGGAGTATAAGTTCCTGTAATAACAATTGGTAAATATGCACCTGAGATTCCAATTAAAATTGAACCAATAATTGTTGATAAAATTCTTCTTCTTGTAACATTTACTCCAACAACATCAGCTGCTTTTGGATTTTCACCAATTGCTCTTGTTTCAAGACCTATTTTTGTTTTGTAATAAAACCACCAAAAAATAATAATAATAAAATATAGAAAATAAACAACTACATCTTGATTTAAGAATGCTGAAACAATTGGTATTTTATTTAAAATTGGGATATTAATCCCGGGAGTTTTAGGTGCTCTTGGTGCAGTAAGTCTAACTCCAATTATTAATTTATAGAAAAGATCAGAAAGTCCTGTTCCTAAAATAACAAGTGATATACCAAGAACAAATTGGTTAACTTTAAATTTTTCATGAATTGTAGATAAAATTAGACCAAACAAACCTCCTAATATAGCACCAACTATAAATCCAAAAATAGCATTTTGCGATAAGTAACTTACAATAAAACCTAATGAAGCAGATGCAAGCATTATGCCTTCACCAGAAACATTAAAAATTCCAGCTCTTCCTGCAATTACTATTCCAAGACTTGTTAAAGTATAAACAACTGCATAAGTGATTGTTTGAGAAATAAATGAATTTATTGCATTTAACATTTATTTTTTCCTCCTTTCAAAAGCCTCTCTGAAAATTACAATAAAAAGAACAATTAATGCTTGAGCAACAAAAACCATTTCAACTGGAATCTGCATTGTTCTTTGAAGTGCATCAGCACCAACAAGTAAAACTGACATTAAAAAAGCAGCAATTGGAACACCAAGAGGATTTCCTGAAACAATTAGACTTGTTAAAATTCCAAAGATTCCATATTGTGCACCACTTGTTTGAGCAAAACCCTCAATTAATTTTTTATGTATATTAATAATTTCAAGAGTTCCGCCAAGACCAGCAAGAGCTCCTGAAATAAAGAATGTTATTAAAATAGTTTTGTGAAAATTTATACCAAAGGTTTGTGCTGAATCTAAATTATATCCAATTGCTTTTATTTCAAAACCAAGTCTAGTTTTTAAAATTAAAATATACACAAAAATTATTATAATAAATGCAAAAATTATTGAGTATGGAATTCCATAAAAAAATCCAAGTGTTCCAGATTTCGGAAGAGGAAGAGTTATAGGATGACCTTCATAAGGATCTCTATAAAGAGGATTAGTTGCAATAAAATTTAAAAATTGCATAGCTACAAAATTTAACATTATAGTTGAAATTATTGGATTTATATCAAATTTCGCTGTAAGATATCCTGCAATTAAAGCAAAAAAACCACCTGCTAGAATGCCTGACAAAACTAAAATTGGAATCATAATAAAAGAAGGCAAATTTAATCCAAATTGATTTGATAAAGTTAAACCAATAACCGAGGCAATAGTTCCACCAAAAAGCATTTGACCAAATGCACCAATATTGAAAAACTTTATCATAAAAGGGATCGTAAATGCATATGTAGTAAAAATTAAAGGTATTGTTTTTTTAATTGTTTCTTGAAAGCCAAACCAAGATCTAAATGATGTTGTTAAAAGAGTTCTCAAAACTCTTAAAACATTATATCTAAAAAGTAAAGCAATTAATGAAATAACTACAAATGCTAAAAAAATTGAAAGTAAATATATTATAAAAGTTCTTATAAATTTCTTTTTATCCCTCATACTTCTCCTCCTATCATAAGGAGTCCCATTTTGAATTTATCAAAATCTTTTCTTTCAAAAATTCCTTTAATTTCACCTTTATGCAAAACAAGTATTCTATCACAAAGAATAAGGAGTTCATCTAAATCTTCTCCAATCCAAAGGACTCCACTTCCATTTTCTCTTGTTTCTATAAGTTTTCTAAAAATAAATTCAACAGTTGAAAAATCGAGACCAGATGTTGGATTATGTGTTACAAGAACTTTAATTGGATTAACAAATGATCTTCCTATAATTACTTTTTGTATATTACCACCTGATAATCTTCTAATTTGTAATTCTTCTGTTGGAGTGTAAACATTAAATTTTGTAATTATATCTTTTGTAACTTTTCTTACTTCATCCCATTTAATTAAAAAATTTTTTTCAAGAAATCTTTCTTCAAAATGATGTCCTAACAAAATATTTTCAACTATTGTTCCATCTGGTAATATACCTTCTTTTATTCTATCTTCAGGAGTATAAAATAGACCTTTAGAAAAAACATCAATAGTTGTTAAATTTTTGATTGACTCACCATCAAGAATAATATCTCCACTTTTCATAAGTTTAGGATTAACAATAACCTGAGCAAGTTCTTTTTCTCCATTGCCAGAAACTGAAGCAACACCCAAAATTTCTCCCCTAAATAGTTCGAAAGAAATATTCTTTAGACCAACTGACTTTTCAGAAGGTTCAACAAAAAGATTTTTTACAATTAAAACTGGTTGTTCACTTCTTTTTTGTGGAGGTAATTCAACCTTTGGAAGTGCACTTTCAGTTACTTTAAGGTCTTTTTCCTGAAACATCAATTTTACTATAGCTTCAGTGGTCATCTCATTTCTATTTAATGTCCCTTGTACTTTACCTTTTCTTAAAATTGTTACCCTATCACATGCAAGCAAAACTTCTCTCATTTTGTGTGTTATGAAAATTATTGTTACACCTTTTTCAACAAGAGTTTTTAAAGTTTTTAAAAGTTGTTGGAATTCACTTTCAACAAGAGAAGTTGTTGGTTCATCTAAAATTAAAAGTTTTGCTCCTCTAAAAAGTGCTCTAACTATTTCTATTTTTTGTTTAATACCTGCTGAAAGATCTCTTACTTTTACATCGAGTGGAAATTCAAATCCGAGTTCTTTTGAAATTTTAATTATTTTTTCTTTTTCCTTTTCATAATCAAGTTTATATTTATCATATTCAGTTCCAAGTATAATATTTTCAAGGGATGTGAATTGAGGCACAAGTGTGGAAACTTGATGAACCATACCAATGCCAAGTTTTATTGAATCAAAAGGGGAAGAAATTTTAACTCTTTTACCTTCAATATAAATTTCTCCTTCATCTGGAGTATATAAACCATATAGAATATTCATTAAAGTTGATTTACCAGCACCATTTTCACCTAACAAACCATGAATTTCACCTTTATAAACAGAAAAATTAACATTATCTAAAGCAACAACTTCACCAAATACTTTTCTAATTTTTTTTAATTCAACAAAAATTTCCTTCATCTTATTAAAATAAAAATAGGGGAGGATAATTACCTCCCCCTTTTAAAAATTTATTAATTTTTATGGATTAATTGCATCAAGTTTTTCAATTACTTGTATTTTTCCTGATGCAACATCATCTGCAATCTGTTTAACCTTAGCATTAATTTCATCACTTACATTTTTGATTGGAAATTGAGTGTATCTTGCTTTACCAGGCCCATATTCAAGTTTTAAAAATCCTCCCTTTTCACCTTTTAAAACTCTACCGACAACTTCTCTTAAAGGAACTCTAAAATCAAAAAGATCTGCTGTTAGATAATTTTGAGGAGCTTGAGATGCTTTGTCTGTATATTTCACTGTAATATAAACTGGTCTTTTTGCTTCTGCAAGAGCGTTATAAATACCGTAATTTCCTAAGTTAACTGAACTTAAAATTACATCTACTCCTTTTGCAATTAAACTTTCAGCTGCTTGTCTTGCTTTTAGTGGGTCATTAAAATCACCAGCGTAAACATAATCAAGTGTTGCTTTTGAACCTAAATCTTTAATGGCTTGTTTTACTGCATTTATTTCTCCATATGTAAATGGCATTTCAAGACCACCAATATATCCAATCTTTCCTGTTTCAGTTTTAAGTGCTGCAAGTGCACCTAAAACATAAAAACCTGTATGAAAGTTTCTATGGAAGTACCAAACATTTGGTTTTTTATCTTTTGGTTCGGTATCTACTTCAACAATAAATGTTACATTTGTATTTTCATCAGCAAGCTTTAATGCTGCTGAATTGAATTGTCCTCCATGTACCCATATAATATTAAAACCATCTGCAATGTACTCTTTCATTACTCTTTCAACATCAGGAACTGCAACTTTTTCAGAATAAGCAATTTCAATATCATATTCTTTTCCAACTTCTTGAGTTGCAATATAACCTAATGTGTTATAATCAGCATCTTGAATTGAACCTGGCATAACAGTTGCAAGTTTAAAAACTGGCTTTTGTTCTTCTGCTTTTTTGCAAGCAGTCATAGGAAAAATAATTAATAAAGAGATTAATAATAATACTAATAAATAAAGTTTTTTCATAAATTAACCTCCTGTAGAAAATAAATTACAATTTTATTATAACATTTTATAATATTGACAAAAATTTCTAATAATATAAAATTTATATTAACCTGTTTCCTTTGGAGGTGAAAAGGTTGGTAAAGATAAAGTTAAGAAGGATGGGCAAAAAGAAAGAGCCATACTATAGGCTTATTGTAATTGATAGCAGAAAACAGCCCAAAAGTTCTTATATAGAAAGTTTGGGCAGTTATAATCCACGCTCCGAAGGAGAAGAATTAAATGTAAACTTGGAGCGGTTGGAGTATTGGTTGAGCAAAGGAGCTCAACCTACAGATTCAGTTAAAAACCTTATTAAAAAGTTGAAGGAGGTTAAACAATGAAGGATTTACTTGAGGAGATTGTAAAAGCATTGGTAGATCATCCAGAGGATGTTAAGGTACAAGCAGTAGAGGGTGAACAGGCTGTTGTTTATGAAGTAAAGGTTAGTGCAGAAGATATTGGTAAGGTTATTGGGAAACAGGGAAGAACAGCAAATGCTTTAAGAACATTAGTTAGAGCAGCAGCCAGCAAATCAGGTAAGAATGCTATGGTAAACATTCTCTCTTAATAAGAGAGATATTCTTTTTCAAAACCCCGGAGATAAATACTCCGGGGTCTTCAAATTATCAAAACAAATTTTAAAATGGAGGTAGACTATGGCAAATGCATCAAACGCTTCAAATCTTTTAGAGAAACTTGTAAAAATTATTGTTGATTATCCTGAAAAAGTTCAAGTTAAAAAAATTGAGGGTTCATCAACAGTTATTTATGAAGTAAAGGTTGGGCAAGAGGACATTGGAAAAGTTATTGGGAAACAGGGTAAAACTGCAGAAGCACTAAGAACTATTGTTCAAGCAATTTCAAGAAAATCTGGCAAAAGTACAATAGTTTCGATTCTTTCATAAGAATAAGGTAATCTAAAGTGTTAATTAAAAGACAGGTCCTTGTTAAATCCTTTGTAACAGAGGATTTAAAAAAGGATTTAATTGAAAGATTTAACAAATTAATTGAATTATCTGAAAAAAGAATTTCAGAAATCGTCTCTGAAGAAAAAAAATTATTACTTACAGCACCCACTCTTGAACCTACATATCTACAGGCAGTTAAAAATAAAATAAAAGAACAAAAAGAGGAAGAAGAGAGGATAAAAGAGAATCTTATTAGAGAAAGAGAAAATATTAAACTTCTTAAAGATGGAGAATTTTATCTTCATGGAATTGTAGAAGGTTTTGTTGATGTAAAAGAGGGAGACGATTTCTGGAAAAAAATTCAGGAAACTGAGATCATTTTAAGGGACGGGAAGGTTGTAGAAATAAAGAATGAGTAAATATATAACAATAGGGGAGATTGTTTCTTTATGGGGGGTCTCCCCATCTTTTGTTATAAAAAAAGAAACAAATAATATCGAGAGATTTAAAAATTTAGATAAAATTTTAGTTCAAATTGAAAACGAAGAACCAGAAATAATTCCTGTTTTAGAAGTGATTGATTATATAGATAGAGTAATAGTTAAACTTAAAAACCAACCAAAAGATCCTTTGGAAAATTACATTGGAAGATATATTGTAATAAATATCGAAGAACTTAAAAAATTAAAAGAGGATGAATATTACATTTTCCAACTTATGAATCTAGAGGTTTATGATTTAGAAGATAAATATATAGGAAAAGTTACAAATTTTATCTCGAATCCATCTGCTAATGATGCTATAGTTATAAAAAATGAAGAAGAAATAATTATTCCATTTATGAAAATTTTTATAAAAGAGGTTAATTTAGAAAAAAATTATATAAAATTAAATAAAAAATTTGATGAATTATAATGGAGTTCATTATAATATCGATTTTTCCTCAAATATTTGAATGTTATTTCTCTTTGAGTCTTCCAAAAAAAGCAATTGAAAAAGGAATAATTAAGATATTTTTAATAAATCCAAGAAATTTTTCTGATGATAGACATAAAAAGGTTGATGATTATACATATGGAGGCGGACCAGGTATGGTTCTTATGTTCCCTCCACTTAAAAAAAGTATTGATAAAGCAAAAGAAATTTCAAAAGATACTCATATTATTCTTCTTTCACCATCAGGAATAAAATTTACTCAAAAATTAGCAAAAACCCTAACTCAATATAACTCTATTACTTTTCTTTGTGGACACTATGAAGGAGTAGATGAAAGAATAAAAAATTATATAAATGAAGAAATATCAATTGGTGATATTATAACATCTGGAGGTGAAATACCAACTCTTATAATAATAGACACAATTTTAAGAATAATTCCTGGATTTTTAAAAAAAGAGGAAACAAAAATGATTGAAAGTTTTGAAGAAGGCATTCTTGAATATCCTCAGTATACAAGACCAAAAATTTATGAAAATTTTGAAGTACCCGAAGTTCTTTTGTCTGGGAATCATAAAGAAATAGAAAAATACAGAAAAAAAGAAGCATTAAAAAGAACTCTTCTTTTAAGACCAGATTTATTATTAAACAAATCTCTTACAGAGGAGGAAAAAAAGATTTTAAAGGAAATTTTTAATGAATTTTTTTCTATTGATAATAAACTAAATATAGAATGAGAATTTATATAGCATTAATACATTATCCAGTTTATGATATAAATAAGAAAATAATAGTATCATCAATAGTTCCTTATGATATTGTTGATATAAGTAGAGCTGGAAGAACTTTTGGTGTTAAAAAATATTTTATAGTCCATCCTTTCAAAGCACAAAGAGAAACTATTAAAAGAATTATTAATTTTTGGACAAAAGAAAGGGGTAGTTTTTATAATGAAGATAGAAAAGAAGCTCTTAAAATTGTAAGCATTAAAAGAAATTTAAATGAGGTAATAAAATATATTGAGAACGAAGAAAAAGAAAAACCAAAAATTATTTTAACAAGTGCAAGAAAATTTGATAATAATATTTCATATAGATTTTTAAAAGAAATCATAGTTCAATATCCTGTTCTTCTTGTTTTTGGAACAGGATGGGGTATTGTTGTTGATAAAGTTAAATATGATTATATTTTAGAACCGATATTTGGTTTTCCTAAAGAAAATAATTATAATCACTTGACAGTAAGATCTGCTTGTTCAATTATTCTTGATAGAATAACTCAATTATTTTCTTCTCAAAGCATAAATAAAAATTGGAGCTCCGATTAAAGAAGTTAAAATACCAATAGGAATTTCAGATGGAGTTAAAGTTCTTGCTATATTATCAATTAATAAAAGGTAAAATGAACCAAAAAAAATTGAAAAAGTAGTTAGTTTCCTAAAATCAGAACCTATTAAAAATCTCCCAATATGAGGTACAGCAAGACCAACCCAACCTATTATTCCTGAAATTGAAACCGAAGTTGCTGTTAAAATTGTTGTTAAAATAATAATTAAACCCTTTAATAATTTAGGATTTTCCCCAAGAGATATTGCTTCTTCATCTCCAAGAGAAACAATGTTTAATTTCCATCTTAATAAAAAAAGGAAAATTATACAAAACAAAAAAATTGGGAAAGTTGAATATA
Source organism: Caldisericia bacterium (assembly GCA_026414995.1). Classification (NCBI taxonomy): domain Bacteria; kingdom Pseudomonadati; phylum Caldisericota; class Caldisericia; species Caldisericia bacterium. The sequence goes on from JAOAHY010000001.1 coordinate 91,309, forward strand.
GTTCAATTTTTGAAATTGAATTAAATGAACCCATCAGCCAGAAAACAATAGTTGGTAGTTTCTGCATTGGATCAAGATAATATTTAATCAATGATAAAAGTGAAGAAAATATATTTCCAACAATAAATCCTGATAAAACTAAATTTATGTTTGAAGTAGTTCTAAAACTTCCACTTATATAATAAGTTAACAATACAGATAAGATTCCAAATATAAAGGATAAAATTTCAATATAGAAAAAATTTTTGCCAATTAAAACACCTAATGCAGCTCCAAATCCAGCACCACCAGATATTCCAAGAATATAAGGAGATACAAGTGGATTATTAAAGATCCCCTGCAGTGATAAACCACTAATTGAAAGAGATGAACCAACTAGCATTGATATAAGAATTCTTGGTAACCTAATATCAAAAACAATTAACTTTATATTAGGATCCAATTGATAGTCTTTTAGATTAAAAAAAGATAAAAAAAGTTTAATAATATCACTTATTTTAATTGAGTACCTTCCTATTGAAATTGAAAATAAAAATAAAATTAAATTTAATAAGATTAAAATAATAATTATAATTATAAAGGTATCTCTATAACTTTTCTTTTGGTATAATGAATTTTTTTCCATTAATATAAATTAAATCAACATCTATTGAATAAACTTTTTTTATATTTTCTTTTGTTAAAACAAAATCTGGTTTACCAAAAGAAACTATTTCTCTTTTGTTCATCAATAAAATCCTATCTGAAAAATTTATGGCTTCATTTGGGTCATGCATTGTAATTATTACTGTCAAATTTCTTTTTTCTCTAAGTTCTTTTATTTTTTCAAGAACAAAAAATCTATTTTTGAAATCAAGAAATGCAGTTGGTTCATCTAATAAAAGAACATCTGTCTCTTGTGCTATTGCTCTAGCTATTAACACAAGACGAAGTTCTCCACCACTTAAATTTATATACGGTCTATCTTTTAAATGAAATATGCCTAAATCTTTTAAAGATTTTTCAACAACTTCTTTATCTATTTCTCTTGGAACTGAGTAATTTCCAATATATGGGTTTCTTCCCATTAGCACAAAATCAAAAACAGTATAAGGAAATGCTGGAGTGTGAATTTGAGGTACATATGAAATTTCTTTACTTAAATCTTTATAACTTAATTCATTTATATCTTTACCTGAGATTATAATATTTCCTCCTTTTGGTAAAAGAATTTTTTGAATAAGTTTTAAAAGAGTTGTTTTTCCTGAACCATTAGGTCCTAAAATTGTTAAAATCTCACCGTTCTCAATTTCAAAAGAAAATTTATCAAAAATTTCAGAATCAAAAAAACCAAAGTTTAAATCTTTAATAATGATTTTTTTCATAGTTTAATCTTTTAAAATCTCCTCAATCTCTTTTTGATTTAAATTATAATCAAATATATTTTTATAAAAATCTCTAATCTCTTTTTCAATATCTAATTTTAATATTTCACCATTTATTTTTTCTGCAATCCAAATTATTCCTAATATTGATTCAACTGATGGAAGGTCATAAGAAAGAATAAATGATGGAAATTTATAAACTCTTTTCTCTTTTATTGCTTTAATTTCTTGAAGTTCTTTTTTATTTAAAATCTCCTCTTTTGTTCCAAGAAAGTATGGAGGTATAAATATATATTCTGGATTAAATCTTAATAAGTCCTCAAGTGAAATTTCTATTTTTCCACCTTTAATATTCTTTGTAACACTTTCTCCACCAGCAATATCAACCATAAAAGTTTGATAAAAATCGCTTCCAAAAGATTTCAATATTGTTTCTCCTGCAATATATACCTTTTTTTTCTCCAAACCTTTTAATTTCTTTTCAATATCTTCTTTTTTTATTTTGTAATATTCAATTAATTTATTTGCTTCATTTTTTTTATCCAGTGCATCTCCAAGAATTTCAATTGATTTTAAAAGATTATCTGGTGTTTCATGGTTTAATAGAATACATGGCAAATTAACTTCTTCAATTTTTTTTATGTTTGTATAGTGAGGAGAAATTACTATATCAGGTCTTAAAGAAATTAAAATTTCAACATTATAATCTTTAAAACTTCCTATTTCAGGTAATTTAATATAGTTAGGATAAATTTTTTTAATATTCTCATAATTTACAACTTTTTCTCCAGTAACTCTGCCAATTAGTTTATCTTGTTCTTTGAGTGAAAAAATAATAATAGTTGACATTGGATAAAGCGAGGCAATTCTATAAATTTTTTTTGGAATGATAACTTTTCTTCCATTTGAATCAATTACCTCTTTTATATCTCTATCTATAGTAATTTTAATTGTACTATCGTGAGAATTATAATCTACTTTTCCACCTAGATTTTCAATTATAAATCTTAGAGGAATATATGTTCTTGAATATAAAATAAATGGTTTAATATTGTCATCTATATCAATTTTTTTTACTTTTCCATTAATAAAAGCACTGTTTTTATCTACTGTTAAAATTATTAATTTGTCTTTAAATCTTATTTCAATCTCTTTTGTTTTATTTTTCCACAGAACTTCTCCTCCAATACTTTCAACAATTGATCTTAATGGAACAAATGTTCTTCCATGCTTTACAACAGGTTTTACATTTTTGTTTATATCAAAATAAATTTTATAATCATTAATATAAAAATAGTTTTTGTTTATTTCAAATATTATTTCTGCTGGAAATCTAAAATCTTCAGTCTTAACATTTTTTATTGAAAAAGTTGTAAATAAAATAAAAATAATTAGAGATAAAATCAAAACTTTTTTCATAAGTCCCTCCTCTTAATAGTTACAAAATCAATAACTTCTTTTAGGTTATTTATACTACCACCTTGTGAAATGATATTAAATAATTTCAAATCATTTTTAGAAACTACCCCGCCTATCATATCAACTCCATAATCGAATAAAACTTCTGAAAGAGGTGTAGTTGGGCCAAAAACAATTACATATTTTCCTTTAGCAAGTTCTAAAATTCTTTTAATTGACTTATTAATAAATGTTGAACCAGTTATTGCAATTATGTCTCCTTCAGGAATTAAATATTCTTGAAAAGTATCTAAATAGTCATTTTCTCTTGGTTTTCTTTCTATTATAATTATCTCTTTAGCAATTTTTTCAAGTTTTTTTATATCTTCAAAATGTCCAATAAAAACTATCTTTTTATCTTTTCCTTTATTTATCAAATAATCGAAAATATTAATAGTTTCATATTTTTCAGGAATTTTAATTAAAGAATTTAGAGTTGCTAAACCTAAAGAAATTTTTAATGTATCAAATGTTTTCAAATAATTCAAAAGTTCAATTACTGTTTTGCCTTCTAAATTTCCAGCATCTTCAATTCCAGATTTATGATCGTTATTATTATAAGTCATTGAAATTCCTACTCTATTAGAATATACAGCAGTCCATCTAACACCAACACATAGTTTGTTTATCTTTGTATTAAATTTATCTTTAACTGAAAAAATTAAATCATCATAAATATCCATAAAAAGCCTCCAAAATTATTTCTTGAATAATATTTTCTCTATTTTCTTTATTAATTTTAAAAATTTTTCCATATCTTATAATTTCTTCTAAAAATGGGGTTTTTCTTTCTTTTATAACAATAAAAGTTTTTTTATCAGATTTTAAAATTTCTATAACTTTACTCTTAAATTTATAAGATTCATCTTCTAAAAAGCCAAGCTCATCCATAATTATTAAATCTGAATTTTTATAACCGTTCTCAAGAGATCTAACTCCTAAATCATCAAAAACTTCTGGATAAATTATTAAATTTTTATCAATGTTATGTATCGCAATAACACCTTCATCATTTGTTATTAAATCTTTAATTTTGAAACCAATTCTCAAACCATTTTCAAAATATGGAAAAGTTATAAAACCACCATAATTTAAATTTAGCCCTTTTAATATGGTATTTAGAACAAAACTTTTACCTGATTTAATTTCTCCTTCAATAATAATATTCTTATGCATGGCAAAAATCTTACTATAATTATGAACATTTTTTTGCCAAATGTCAAGACAATTTATATTATTAATTAAATTTATTCTAAATAGTTATATAAATTTTCGTTACTCTTCTACTATAATTGTTACCTTCTTAATTGATCCGTCCCAATCAACTTTTGCTCCAAATGTTTCAGCAATAAATCTTATTGGAACAAAAGTTCTGCCTTTATTTATTTCTGCTTCAGCCTCTATAGTTATTTTTTGATTATCTATAATCGCTTCTTTTTTACCTATAAAAAGTGTAATTTTTTTGTTTTTAAAATAAATATAAACCTCTAAAACTTTTCCAACTTTTGGAAAATAATCTACAGTTGCTCCTAAACTTTCTGATACAAATCTTAATGGAACCATTGTTCTACCAGGAAATTTTATATATGGTTCAGCATCAAGTATATATAAATTTCCATTAATATAAGCCTCAACTTTTCCTATAAAAAGTTCTATGATATTTCTTTTAACTTTTGGTATAACATTTACTTTCACTTTAATCTCTTTTTCACCAAAATTTCCATTAATTTTTATTTTTCCTTCATTGATTCCACCTTTAAGACCTTCTGTATTTATATTTATTTCAATAAAACCAGCATTTCCCTCAAATGTTTTTGGTTCAACCGAAATCCAGTGATTAAGAGAAGTTGATGAAAAAGAAAGACTTCCTCTTCCAGAATTCCAAAATGAAATTTTTAGACTTTTAATCTCTCCTTCAATTAAAGAATCAAAATTAATTAAATCTTTTTCTAAAGATAACTCAGGTAAAATTAATTCATCAACCATTTTAAATGTATGTTCCTTAATATAAGGATTATCATTTAAAACTGAGGTCCAGAGTTCATCTTCAGTTATAATTAAAGGTTTTTCATTTGAACCTTTAAGATAAATTCTTAATATTTCATTACCATTTGGAACCAAAAAGATATAAAATAATTCTTTGTTTTTTGCTTCTCTTTCATAAGAAAAATTAACTGTTCCATCAAATGAGAGGACTTCAACTACAAGAATTTCTTCTTTTATTTCATTACCTTTTGCATCTAATAAATTAACTAATATACTTGCTTGAGGAATAAGTGGTTGATTTGGTCTTTCTTCAATTTTATTCCTTTTCTCATGTTTCCATCCCCCATCATACCACCAATAGTCAAGTTCGCATCTATATGTAACTCCTATCTTTTCATTAGTATCAAAAACCCCGTTAAAATTTTTATCTTGAAAAAATCCATGGTCTATAAATATTTTATCTATTTTATCTCTTGTGGAAGGATCTGTAAATTTTTCTCTAAGAGCCTCATAAAGTTCTTTTATATTTTTTATTTTTTTATCTTTCATTAAGCAAAACAGATCTTGCCAATTTGGTAAAGAAAAATTATCATCATCTTTTGAAGTAATTATCACATTATTTCGAATTTCTTCATACCATTTATAATCATCGAGTAAATCCAATAATAATCCAGCAACTCCAAATTCCTCCCTTGATAAAGAAGTAATTACAGGATATGTTTTGCCTCCTTGTTTATAAACTAATTTTCCACTTTCACAAGTAATATCTTCTCTCTTCAAATTTTTAAGTTTTCCATGATCATCAAAATATTCATAAACAGCTGTATCAGATCTTAATTTTTCATTTTCAAAATCATTTTCTCCATTACCCCATCTATATGTTCCATTCCATTGATTTGAAAAATCTGCACAACAAGTACCTTGTAATTTTAAAATCCTTAAAATCATCATAGATGTCATTTCAGCAAAACCCTCTATTAGTGAGTCACCTGTCGTATCATTCATAATACCTTCATGATTTTTTCTTCTATCTTTTCTTGTATCTTCATAAGTTGTAGTACCGACAAGTGAATGATGAAGAAAATGTCCAAACTCATGCCACTCTCTATTCATAGGTCTATCATTCGAAGTTAAATTGCTATCTGCTTTCTCTATATTAATTTTTCTTTCACTATATCTATAAAAAGTGCCGTTTTCATTACTATAAACACAAACATTTATTGGAAGCATTGATTTATCAATCATATCATTACCGTTACATTTTTCATTTCTAAAAACACAAAAAGTTTCATCCATATGACAGAAAATTTGAGCAACTGCCCTTGGATCAAAACCATTATCAATAAAATCTTTCGGAAAATTTATATCAGTATCTTTGCCAATAATTATTTCTCTTGAAAATATTATTTCAGGACATGGCTTTTTATCACTTTTTATATTAACTTTAAGGAAAAAGATTTTTTTACAATCGCTATAAGTTATTTTAAATTCTTTTGTTTCAAAAAGAACTGCAATTATATAATCATATTTGCAATCATTATCAAAAAATAGAAATCTGAATTTACCATCAGAATCAGTATAGGTTTCAATATAATATTTTTTATCTGGAAGATTTGTATTGAAAGAATCATCGAGAAGATAACCTGGTTGTTCTGATGATATTTGATCACTAAAATTTCCTTCTTTAAACTTAAAATCTTTGTGAACACTACATTTAGGTTCATAGTTTAAAAAAAGTAAAACTCTTGAACCTTTTAAAATACATTCTTTATTTTCAGCATTAAGAAATTTTAAAGTTCCATAAATATATCTTATATTATGGCATACTGAAATTTTTAATTTTTTAACAATTTCTTTAACACATGGAGGTGAAGGTGAAATTTCAAATTTTACATCATACCATAAATAAAAATCTAATTTTTTAGGATTCTCTTTTATTTCAAATGAAATATTAATTTCTCTTTCTTCATTTTTGGGTATGTCAAAAGATTCAGGGTAAATTTTAATTTCATATTTTTGCTCATCACCTGCAATTTTATTTGTTAATTCTAAAATCCCTTTAACAGTTAACTTTACATTACCAGTGTTTTTAATAAGAATTTTAATGCTCTTTGTGTTTTCTTTTTCAATATATTCTCCTCCGTATTTAATATCAGTACAGGTTGAACAAAAAATTATTTCATCTGGATCTTGTATATATATACCGCATTCAGGTTTTATTATCTCTATTGGGTAAATCCATTCATCGTCATAATATCCTTTTAAATTTATATACTCTCCTACTTTGTACTTTCCTAAATCTTCATCTCTAAGTATCACTTTATATCTTTTATTATCTTCTCCATAAATTTTCATATTCTTTTCTTTTTCATTTATTTCCTCAATAATACCTGAAATAGATATTTTTTCTGAAGCTTTAACTATTATTCTTATACTTCTACTTCCAATTGCTCCATAATAATGTGAATATCTAGTGTTGAAATTTATTTCTATAGTTTCTTCTCCAGTCGTAAAATTTTGAGTTTTAATTTTTATAGAAATAAGTCTTATCTCGTTAGGATTAAGTGTGATATTTTTTGAAAATATGGCACCAATAATTTTTTCTTCACTGTATTCTTTTGTTGAAAATAGAGTAAGAAAATTTTCGCATATTCCGTTTCTTATTTGAAAATCTAAAGTTTTTTCACTAAAAGGTAAAATTTTTATTGTTTTTTCTTTTGGTAAAACATCAAATTCAGGAAAAAGAACTTTTAATTTTATTGTTAAAACCTTTTCTGATGGTTGAATAGGTGGGTATGTTACCCAATCAAATCTTGCTTTTATATAACCTATATAATCCAATGGAATCATGTTTTTTGATGATATAATCACTTCTATTGTTTTGCTTTGGTTTGGTCCCAGAGGATATGGACCTGGTGATTTTATAATAATCCAAGTTTCTTGTGTTGAAAATGTAACATTTGCGCTTAAGTTTTGGGAAAGATTTTTTGCTGTTACTGTAATAGTTGTCTCTTTTTCAGGGCATAAGGTAATTTCAATTTGATCTCCATTTTCAAATTTAAAATTTTTATTATCTGAAATAGAATAAATGATTGGAGTATATGTTAAATATAAACATATTAAAATTATAAAAATAATTAATTTTTTCATCCCACTCCTCCTAAAAATATGTTAGAAATTAACTCACAATTAAAATAGATATGTGATATTATTTTAATTATGAGTCTTCAATTTAATTATAAATTAAAATTTATAAATTTTGGAGGTAATTATGAAAAAATTATTTAAATTTTTATGTATTTTTTTTATTGTTATATCATTTTCAATAACAAATGTATTTGCATGGTCAACTCATGGAAAAGTTACATATCAAATTATTTATGATATTGACTGGTTAAACAAATTGTCAAACATAACAATAACAGAATATACTTATAAAGATATCGAAACTGAACCATATAACCCTGAATTCGAAATAGAGTATAGAGATGGACCTATTGGAGGAACAACATCTGCTTTAAAAATTTTATCAATTTACACAGATGAGCCAGACTGGGAAATGGATCAAAATTTAAAACTTTCTCCATTTCAAAAAATCACAGGAGGATCATCAGGTTGGAGACATCAATATTTTATAACTCTTTTTGGTATTATAAGATTAGGAAAAGCACCTGATAGGGCACACTATTTTTATAATCTTGCATTAAAAGCTTTTGATAGAGGAGATCTTTATTGGGGGTTTCGATTTTTTGCAAGATCATTACATTATCTTGAAGATTTAACACAACCACTTCATTCTTTTCCTCTTCCATATTCATTTGTTTTAAAAAACATATTAAATTTCAATGGATTAATTAAAATTGGAGAAAATCACCACTATGCTTTAGAAGACTATCAAGAGGTTCAAATTGATATTTTAAGAAATGATTATCTTGAAAAATTATATACTAATGAAACATTTAATGTTCATACAATAAGAAGATTAGGAATTTTGAATGCTTTCAGAGCGAGAAGAGATAGTGGTAAATTTTTTAAAATTCAAGAAAAGTTTTTTGGAAAAGAGATAAATAACAAAAGTGGATTTACAATAAATAAAGATGATTACAGGAAATCAATTGAAAATGAATATCAAAAAGAATATGATGAGTTGATTAAAATACATTTAACCAATTTTGCAAAAACAGTAAATACTGCTTTTAAAATTTTACAAAATGACTTATTAAAAATGGGTATTTTAGATTAGTTTTTATAATATTCATTTACCTTTACAATAAAAATAAATTAATTTATAATTTTAGTTGCGGAGAGATGGCCGAGTGGCTGAAGGCACCTGCCTGCTAAGCAGGTGACGGGGTGAAAACCCCGTTCGCGGGTTCGAATCCCGCTCTCTCCGCCACTTTATTTTGCGCCCATAGCTCAATTGGATAGAGCGGCGGACTACGGATCCGCAGGTTGTGGGTTCAACTCCCGCTGGGCGCGCCATTCACATGAATAATAATTATATATTTGTTAAAGGTGCAAGAGTTCACAATTTAAAGAATATTGATATAAAAATTCCAAGAAATAAATTGGTAGTAATAACTGGATTATCTGGTTCTGGAAAATCTTCGCTTGCTTTTGATACAATTTATGCTGAAGGTCAAAGAAGATATGTAGAATCTTTATCTTCATATGCAAGGCAATTTCTTGAACTTATGGATAAACCTGATGTTGATTTTATTGAAGGCTTATCTCCTGCTATTGCAATAGATCAAAAAGCTACAACACATAATCCAAGATCAACAGTTGGAACAATGACAGAGATTTATGATTATCTAAGACTTCTTTTTGCAAGAATAGGTATACCTCATTGCCCAGAATGTGGTAGAGAAATAAAAAAACAAACACCACAAGAGATTGTTGATAAAATTCTCTCATTACCTAAAAACACAAAGATTATGGTTTTATCTCCAATTGTTGTTGGCAGAAAAGGAGAATATAGAAATCTCTTTGAAAAATTGAGAAAAGATGGTTTCGTAAGAGTTAGAGTTGATAATGTAATTTATACATTAGAAGAAGAAATTTCTCTTGATAAAAATAAAAAACACGATATTGATATTGTTATTGATAGAATAATAATCCAAGATGATATAAAAAATAGATTAACAGATTCAGTTGAACTTTCTTTAAAATACTCTGAAGGACTTGTAAAAATTATTAATGTTGAAAACAATGAAGAAATAATATTTTCATCAAGATTTGCATGTCCTCATTGTGGTATATCTCTTCCTGAAATAGAACCGAGATTGTTTTCTTTTAATTCTCCTTTTGGTGCCTGTGAAGAATGCCAAGGCTTAGGATTTAAAATGGTTGTTGACCCTGATTTAATAATACCAAATAAAAATTTATCAATAAGAGAAGGTGCAATTAAAGTAGCTGGTTTTCAGAGCGAAGATGGGTATACTATAAATATTTTAGATGAACTTCTATCTAACTATGGTTATGATGTGGATACAAAAATAAAAGATTTAGATGATGATATTTTAGATATATTATTATATGGTACAGAAAGTAGATTCTGGTCTTCAAGCAAATTAAGAAGGAGTTCATATAAACATTATATATATTGGGAAGGACTTGTACCAATAATTGAGAGAAGATATAGAGAAACAGAATCTTTTGAAATGAAAGAATATTATGAAAAATTTATGAGATTCTTACCTTGTCCAGTATGCAATGGCAAAAGATTAAAAAAAGAGGCACTTAATGTCAAAATCGGAAATAAAAATATTTCAGAAATTACTGAAATGAATATAGAAGATTGTCTAAATTTTTTTGAGAATCTTAATTTAAATGAAACTCAGAAATTAATCTCTAAACAAATTTTAAAAGAGATAAAAGCAAGACTCAAATTTTTAATTGATGTTGGTTTAAATTATTTAACACTAAACAGAGAATCAAGAACGCTTTCAGGAGGAGAGGCACAAAGAATTAGACTAGCTACTCAAATAGGATCTGGTTTAACTGGAGTACTTTATGTTCTTGATGAACCAACAATAGGTCTTCATTATAGAGATACGAGAAGGCTTCTTGATTCATTAAAGAGATTAAGAGATTTAGGTAACACTTTGATTATTGTTGAGCATGATGAACAAGTAATTAAAGAATCTGATTGGATAATAGATATGGGTCCTGGCGCTGGAGAAAATGGGGGGAAAGTTGTTTTTGAAGGAAGATATAATGAAATATTAAAAGATAACAATTCATTAACTGGCAAATATCTTTCTGGAAAACTGAAAATTGAGATACCGCCAAAAAGAAGAAAAGGAAATGGTAAATTTTTTGAAGTAATAGGAGCAAGTGAGCATAATTTAAAAAATATAAATGTAAAAATACCACTAAATACATTTACTTGTATAACAGGTGTTTCTGGATCAGGTAAATCAACTCTAATATATGATATTTTATTTAAAGGCCTTGTATCTATTTTTTATAATTCAAATGAAAAACCTGGTAAATTCAAAGAGTTTAAAGGAATTGAAAATATTGACAGAGTTGTTCTTGTTGATCAATCACCAATAGGAAGAACTCCAAGATCAAATCCTGCAACATATACAAATGTTTTTACTCCAATCAGAGAACTCTTTTCAAAAACAAGAGAGGCAAGGGAGAGAGGTTATACACCTGGTAGATTTTCTTTTAATGTAAGAGGCGGAAGATGTGAAGCGTGCGAAGGGGCAGGAATTAAAAAAATAGAAATGCAATTTCTTCCTGATGTATATGTTACTTGTGAAGTATGTCAAGGAAAGAGATATAATAGAGAAACCCTTGAAATAGAATGGAAGGGTAAGAACATTTCAGAAGTTTTAAATATGACAGTTGATGAAGCATATGAATTTTTTGAAAATATTGAATCAATAAGAAGAAAATTAAAACTTTTAAAGGATGTTGGACTTGGTTATATAAAACTTGGACAACCTGCACCAACTTTATCTGGTGGAGAAGCGCAGAGGGTTAAACTTGCCTATGAATTATCAAAAAGTTTTAAGGGTCATACCTTATATTTACTTGATGAACCTACAACAGGATTGCATTTTGATGATGTAAAAAAACTTCTTGGAGTTCTAAATAGATTAGTAGAAAAAGGGAACACTGTTATAGTTATAGAACATCATCCAGATGTAATAAAAAGCGCAGATTATATAATAGATCTTGGACCAGAGGGTGGCGATGAGGGTGGATTTATAGTTGGCGAAGGAAGCCCTGAAGAATTAGCAAAAAACAAAAAATCATATACAGGTGAACTATTAAGAAAAATTTTAAATTTATAAAATTAATTATTAAATCAATTTAAAGAAAAATATTGAAGTTGGAGAATTTTTTCTCTGTTCAGGGTTTAAAATTTTAAGAAATTCAAAGTATAAATTTTTTCTTAAAGTTAAAAATTCTCTTTCTAAAAGAATAGATTCGTTAATTAAATTTGATAGGGCTTCTTTATTTAAATTGTCACTTTTTAAAATCTCTCTTTGTTTTTTATTGTTTTCTCTAATTTTTACAAAAAGATCTTTCTCCTTCTCTTTTTGTTTTTCAAATAATTCTTTTAATTTCTTAAACTGTTCGTCTGTCAAATTTAATTTTTTTGAAAGAAATTTTAATTCAAAGTAATGAACAATTTTTATTTTTTTAGAAATATCATCTATTTTTTTATCAATGAAATTTAATTTTAAGATATTTTTTTCTGTTCTTATAAATTCATTAAAGGTTAAGAAGATTTTTCTCTGTTCATTTTTTAAAATTGATAAAATTTCTAAATAACCATCTTTATTTAGATTAAATATATCAATCACATTTTTAATCTGTGATTCAACTATAAGATTTAATTCGTTTTCATTGTAATTTTCTTTTGAAATTAATTCTTTTTCTTTATTATTTGTCTCTTTAATCTTATATAAAATCTCTTGGCTCTTCTCTCTTAAATCTTTAAGTATTTTTGCTATTTTCTCTTTTTGCTCTTGAGTTAAGTTAAGTTTTTTAAAATAAAGTGTTGGTAAATCCCTTTTTGGATTCTTAAATAAATTTGTAGCATAAACACCACTAAATACTAATAACCCTGAAAGTAGAATAATCAAAAAAATTATTAGAATTTTTTCTTTCATGATACCTCACCTCCACCTATTTATACTTTATAAATTTCAATTTTGTTACAACTATGGTGCCGGAGGTGGGAATCGAACCCACACGGACTCATCGTCCGAGGGATTTTAAGTCCCTTGCGTCTGCCTGTTCCGCCACTCCGGCACTGGAGGCGGCACCCGGATTTGAACCGGGGAATAACGGTTTTGCAGACCGTCGCCTTACCACTTGGCTATGCCGCCAACCACTAAGTTTATTTATATCAAACTTATACATTATTTCAAGTTATTTGATAAAATATAAAAATATGGACTATTTTTTTATAGATTCACATATACACCTGGATATGAAAATTTTTGATTCAGATAGAGAAGAAGTGATAAAAAAATCCTTTGAAAATAATGTTAAATATTTTTTGAATGTGGGTTATGATTTTAAATCTTCCATCAATTCAAATAGATTATCACAAATCAATAAATTCATCTTTGCTTCAATTGGTTTTCATCCACATGATGCAAAAGATTTTAAAGAAGAATATTTATTAAAATTTGAAAGATTAATCAAAGAAAATAAGAAAATTATCGCTATAGGAGAAATTGGTCTTGATTACTATAGAAATCTTTCACCAAAAGAAATTCAAATTGAGATTTTTAAAAAACAGATAGAATTTGCTATTGATTTGAATTTACCAATTATTATACATGAAAGAGATAGTTTTTGGGATACTATTGAAATTATAAATAATTATAAAGGAAGGATAAAAGGAGTATTTCATTGCTTTAGTGGCGATATCTCAAAAATAAAAGAAATTATTAAATTAGATTTTTATGTTGGTATAGGAGGTACAATTACTTATCCAAAAAATAATATTTTAAGAGAAACAATTAAAAGAGCGCCTCTTGAAAGAATATTACTTGAAACAGACGCTCCATATCTTCCTCCTCAAAATTTTAGAGGAAAAAGAAATGAACCTAAATTTTTAATATATACTGCCGAATATTTAGCAAAATTAATTAATATACCCTTAGAAAAATTATCTGAAATTACAAATAAAAACTTTTCAGAACTATTTAAAATTAATTTTTAACTCTCCAATAATTTGAATGCCAAAATTCTTGACAATGTAAAAAAATAAAATAATCTAATATTTATAAACCTTTTTAGGAGGTAAAGATGTTAAAGAAATTTTTATTAATTATTTTTATGATTTCTTTTATTGGAATTTTAATTAGTTGTAAATCTGAGAGTCAAACTACTCTCTCAGGTGTTTTAAAAGATGAAAATGGTTCACCTTTAAAAGGTGTAGCAATCAATTTAGACTCACTTTCAACAACTACTAACGATAGAGGTGAATTTGAATTTAAAAACTTAGAAGAGAAAGTTTATAGATTAAGTGTTAATCATGAAGGGTTTTATCCTTTAAATCAAAATATAAATATATCAAAAGGCACAAACAGTGTAAATTTAACACTAAAAATGACAACATTAACAAAAGCAAGAAATAGAGGTTACTTACTTGTTGGTTCAGATGTGACATATCCTCCATTTGAATATATGGAAAATGGAAAACCTGTTGGTTTTGATATTGATTTGATTAATTTAATTGCACAAGGAATGGGTCTTAATGGTGCTCAAATTATTGATACTGCATGGGATGGAATTTTTGCAGCATTAAAAACAGAAAAATTTGATATAATTATTTCTTCTGTAACTATAACTGAAGAAAGAAGAAAAGAGATGCTATTTTCAGATCCATATTATGATTCTGGTCAAATTATTGCTGTAAGAAGAGATGATAACAGAATAAAAAACGAAAATGATCTTATTGGAAAAGTTGTTGGAGTTCAAATAAATACAACAGGAGATTTTACTGCACAAAAACTTTCTGGAATTAAAGAAATTAAAAGATATGATGATATTCAACAAGCATTTCAAGATCTTGAACTTGGAAGAATTGATGCAGTTTTAAATGATTTACCTGTAAATGCCTGGTTTGCAAAAGAAAGAAAAAATGTAAAACTTGTTGGAAAACTTTTAACTATAGAACAATATGGAATTTGTGCTCGTCTTGAAGATCAAACTTTGATTGATGAGATAAATAAATCATTAAAAAATTTAAGGGATAGTGGTAAGTATAGAGAAGTTTATGTGAAGTGGTTTGGTGTTGAACCTCCTCAAAAGTAAGGTTAAAAATGACAGGCCTTGATTTTAGATTATCACTTTTAATTAACTCCATACCAATATTAATAAATGGAGCAAAATTTACTATTTTATTTTCTGTAATTTCAATATTTTTTGGTATAATTATTGGGCTTGGTGCCTCCTTACTTAAAATTTCAAAAAACCCTCTTTTAAAAACTATTGGGAGTACCTATATAGAAGTTATCAGGGGTACTCCCCTTTTACTTCATATTATGGTAGCTTATTATGGACTTGCAGCATTCAATATAAAACTTGATTATTTCACTGCAGGAGTTCTTGCTCTATCGATAAATTCAGGTGCTTATTGTGGAGAAATTTTTAGAGCAGGAATTGAATCGATTGAAAAAGGCCAAATGGAGGCAGCAAGATCTGTCGGAATGACATATGGTCAAGCAATGAGATATGTTATTCTTCCACAAGCATTTAAAAGAGTTATTCCACCTTTAACAAACGAATTTGTTGCAATGCTTAAAGATTCATCTTTACTTTCAATAATTGCAGTTCCAGAATTATTAAGAAATGCTAGACAACTTATGGGTACAAAAGCAAATGTTTGGACTCCACTTATTGGTGCTGCACTTATATATCTTGTATTAACTCTTCCACTGACTCGACTTGCATATATTTTAGAAAGGAGGATGGCAAAAGGTGGCATATAATAACAATAATGTTATTTTGAAGATAAGAAATTTATATAAGCATTTTGGTAAATTAGATGTTTTAAAAAATATTAATTTAGATTTACATAAACAGGAGGTTCTTGTAATCATTGGTCCATCAGGTGCAGGTAAATCTACACTTATCAGATGTATTAATAGATTAGAAGAACCAACCTCAGGAGATATATATTTTGATGGAGAAAAAATTGATAGAAACACAGATTATAATAAGTTAAGAGAAAGAATTGGAATGGTTTTTCAAAGATTTAATTTATTTTATCATCTAACTGCACTCGAAAATATAACACTACCTTTAAAAGTTGTAAAGAAGAAATCAGAAGAAGAAGCAAAAAAAATTGCATTTGAATATCTCGAAAAGGTAGGACTTAAAAATAGAGCAAATCACTATCCAATACAACTTTCAGGAGGAGAACAACAAAGAGTTGCAATTGCTAGAGCATTAGCACTTCAACCAGATATTATGCTTTTCGACGAACCAACTTCAGCAATTGATGTTGAGTTAATAAAAGATGTTCTTGATGTTATGAAGGTTCTTGCAAGAGATGGAATGACAATGATTGTTGTTTCACATGAAATGGGTTTCGCAAAAGAAGTAGGTGATAGAATAATATTTATGGATAAGGGCGAAATTGTAGAAGAGGGTGAACCTGAAGAATTTTTTAAAAATCCAAAAACAGAAAGAGCAAAACAATTCCTTTCCAGAATAATTAATATTTAACAAAACTAATTTCATTGTATAATTAAATTTGACTTCTTTTTTAAAGGAGAGATAAAATGTATCCAATATTTATTAGAATTGGAGATTTTGCAATTAGATGGTATGGAGTTATGATTGCTCTTTCAGTTATAATTGGAATTATTTACTCATATAGAGAGTTTAAAAAAATTGGTATTAATGATGATACTTTTTACGATTATGTCATATGGTTGATAATTTTTGGTGTTCTTGGAGCAAGATTATTTTATATTCTCTTTAACACACCTTTATATTATTTTAAAAACCCACTTAGAATATTTTATTTATGGGAAGGTGGTCTATCTTATTTAGGTATAGTAGTTATAGGTTATATTTTTTCATATTATTATTGGAAAAAAAGAGGAAATTTATTTTATAAAGTTGCTGATATAGCATCAATACCTCTTGCTTTAGGTTGGGGTATTGGAAGAATTGGTTGCACTCTTAATGGATGCTGTTATGGAAAACCCACTGGTCTACCTTTTCCATTTTCTATAACATTTACAAATCCAGAATCATTTGCTGCAATAGGAATATCAAGATATCCAACTCAACCTCTACTCTCAATTCTCGGTTTTATAACTTTTTTTGTTCTTTTAAAATTAAAAGGGAAAATTAAAATTGATGGTGCAATATTTAGCTTATTTTTGGTTTTTTATGGAGCTTCAACTTTTATAGTAGAGTTTTTAAGAGGAGATCACTTTCCTATATTTGGATTAACTCCTGCTCAATGGGGCGTTTTTCCTATACTTATATTTGCATATCTATTCTATAAATCTTCTCCCACCCTAAAACATGAAAAAGAAAAACATCAAACTGAAACTTTTTTAGAAACTCAGCTTGAGAATAAAGATGATGAGGTGAATTAAAGAAACAAACAAATGAAGAGCCACTTCCAGACATAACAACATTTATTGAAAAGTGTTTCAATAAAATTTCTTTTAATTCTTTTAATTCGGGTTTTATTTTAAAAGAATATTCTTCAAGATCATTTTTTAAATATTGAATAAAATCATTACCTAACAAAATTTTATCAAGAACTTTATCAGTTATAATATCTTTTTTTATAATTTTATCTATTGATCTATAAACATCTTTTGTTGAGACTCTAATTTTTGGATAAACAACCGAAAAGAAAAATTCTCTATCTTTAGCATATACAGGAAATACCTTTTCACCCTTCCCCTCAATTAGTAATAATTTTTCATCTCTTAAAAAAAGATTAACATCAGATCCTAATTCTTTCCCTATATCTAATAAAGTATCTTCATCAAGTGGACCTTTATAAATTTGATTTAAAGATTTTAAAACCCTAGCAGCATTAGAACTTCCTCCACCAAGACCGCTACCAATTGGTATATTTTTCCTAATTTTTATTATTATTTCATCCTTCAATTTTGTTTTTTCAAAAAATTTTTTCTTTGCTTTTTCAACAATATCGTTTTCTATAACTATATTTTCATAGATAACTTTATTTTCCCCAAACTCAAAATATATTTCATCATAAAGAGGAATTTTCAAAACAAGACTTTTAATTGAGTGATATCCATCAGGAAGTTTCGATAGAATATCAAGAGTTAAATTTATTTTAGCTTCTGATAAAAATTTCATATAAATTTAAAAAATCTTCTACTTTTAGATTTTCGGGTCTTAAATTTAAATCAATTGATAAATTTTCAGTTATTAACTTTGATATAACTTTATTTAATTTTTTTCTTCTTTTTGAAAATATCTCTTTTAAAAATTTCTCATAATGTTCGAAATCTTCTTCCCATAATTTTTTTCTTTTAAAATAAATAAAAATAGAATCAACATCAGGTCTCGGATAAAAATTATTTTTGCTAAAAATTTTTATTGCTTTCAAATCAAAAAAGGTCTGTAAAAATATTGATATAGCACCATAATTTTTTGAGTTTTCTTTTGCTGTAATTCTTTCTCCTAATTCTTTCTGAATCATAAAGTATCCATCTATTAAACCATTAATTTTTGAACATTTCTTTAAAATTTCAGTAGATATTGAATATGGAAGATTTGAGAAAAATCTAAATTTTTCTGGAAAATTTTCTTCTTTTAAAAAATCCATAAATTTAATTTCAATATTTTTATAAAAAATTATATTTTCATTTATTATATCTTTTAATCTTTCATCTATTTCGTAAGTAACTACTTTTTTAACTCTTTTTGCAATTTCTTTTGTTAAATCTCCTGTACCAGTTCCGACTTCAATTATTATGTCATCTTCACTAAAGTCTGTTAGATTTATTAATTCTTCACGTTTTCCAACAAAAAAATTTTGGCCTAAACTCTTCTTGAATTTAAATTTTTTAAAAAAATCTTTTTTGTTCAAATTTTAAACTCTTCAGAAATATCACCAATAATGGGGATTTTATAAAATTTTCCAAGAAGTGCTTCAATAAATGCATAAAGTGCTACTAAAAATATTATAACACCAATTATGTATTTAAAGATCCATCCAATCAAAGGAATTTTACCAAGAACCCAAATCACTACTTCAAAAATGAAAAGAACAAAACCTTGTTTTGCATGCGAATGTACAAATTGATCATCTTTAACAAGAACAAGAGGTATAATGAAAAGTAGTGGAATATAACTGATAGCTGAAATTATTCTTCTTTCATCTTCTTTATCTATTTTTATCTCCATTTCTCTTTCTCCTTTTATTTTTGCTTTCTTTTAATTTTTTAATCTCTTTCTCTAGTTCGTCTATCTTTCTTAAAAGATAATCATTCTTTTCTTCAAGAGTTGTATCAAGATAAAGATCTGGTACGATTGGTAAATTAAAATTTATTTCATCATCATATTCACTAATATCTTCATAGGGTATTGTATTTATATCTTGTATTATTTGTATCATTCTTCTTTCTTTTAATTCCTCTTCATCTTCAATATCTTTATTTATTTTGTTCAAGAGAACAGTTGGAACAAAAATTACTATTTTTCCGTCTTCAGTTTTACCAATTGTTCCATATCTCTCTTTGAAATCAAGAATAAATGAAGGTGAAACCATATAAACATCATTATCTTCATCAACAAAAACAACAGATGCCTTTATTGGTTTTTTCTTTTTCAATTCATCAAATTTTTTTATAAAATCTTTAATATAATCGCTTTCAATTATTACACATTTATCTCCGAAATGATAAGAATTGAAAAATTTAAAATGTTTATTCATTCCTTTTATTATAGAATGTGTTTTAAGTAATATAAAAAATGAATTAGAATTTACATAATAACTATTTCTATCAATTTTTACTATCTTTTCAATCTCATCTGAAAATGTTTCTTTTAAAGTTCTTTTTAGTAAAAGTTTTACATCTTCTTTTATCATAAGTTATATTTTACCACAATTAAAATGAAATAGTGTATTTTGTTTTTGGTAGAATTCCAAAAGGATCAAGTATAGGTTTTTTAATTTCTAATAATATTTCATATGGAATACCTGAATGATTTGTACCTATTACAATTAAATCGTAACTCTTCAATTTTGTCTTTGTAATTTTCTCACTTAATAAAATTTTATTTTTTATTTTTATCTTCTCAATAAATGGATCATAATATGAGACCATTATACCTTTGTTTAAAAGAATTTCTATAAATTTTATTGGTTGGGAATTTCTTATATCATTAACATCTTTCTTATAAGTAATACCTATTATAAAAACTTTTTTCTTTTTTAGATAATTTTTAATCTTTTCAAACCAAAAATATGGCATACTTTTATTTATTAAATTTGAATATTCGATAGAAGAAAATTTAAACCCAAACTTTTTTCCTCTTTCAAGAAGAAAAATTGGAACTGTTGGTATACAATCACCCCCAACTCCCCAATTTGGATAAAATGGAACAAATCCATATGGTTTTGTTTTAGCTCCTTCTATTATTTCAAATACATCAACACCATCCTTTGATGTAAGTTTTGCAAATTCATTTATGAATGAGATATTTACAAATCTAAAACTATTCTCAAGAAGTTTAATATATTCTGCAACTTTTGTTGATGAAACAGGTATAACTCTATAAAAAATGTGAGAATAAAAGAATGTGCCCAAAGCAAGAGAGTTTTCATCTATTCCACTTATAATTTTAGGGATTTCTTCAACTGGATAATCACTTCCTGGGTTAATTCTCTCAGGTGAAAAACATAAATAAAAATTTTTTCCACTTTTTTTGAGTTTTGGGTAAATTAACTCTTCTGTTGTTCCAGGTGGTAAAGTACTTTCAATAATAATAAGAGTTCCATCTTTTAGATTCTTTCTTATATCTCTTATTGCCTTTAAAACAAATTTTAATTCCGGTGATTCACTCTCGTTTAATGGAGTCGGAACTGATATTATAAATATATCAACATTTTCAAGATCTTTAATTTTATTTGTAGGTAAAAAACTATTATTCAAAAAAATTTGTATATCATCACTTTTTATATCAACTAAATATGATTTTCCTTTTTTTAATAAGTTTATCTTCTCAAGAGAAATATCATATCCAATTACTTTAAAACCTTTTTTTAAAATTGTTATAGCTAAAGTTAATCCAACATAACCTAAACCAATTACACCTATTGAGCTTTCCTTATTCTTAATTCTATTTTTTAATTCTAAGAAACTCTCTTCCATATTTTGCTTTATCCTTTAATTCATCTTCAATAGTTATTAATCTGTTATATTTTGCCACTCTTTCTCCTCTTGCGGGAGCACCAGTCTTAATCTGAAAACTTTGAGTTGCAACTGAAAAATCTGCAATAAAACTATCTATTGTTTCTCCAGACCTATGAGATATCATATAGTTATAACCATATTTTCTTGCTATATTTATAACTTCAAGTGTCTCTGTGAGTGTTCCAATTTGATTTAATTTAATAAGGATAGCATTTCCTATTCCATTTTCAATTCCAAAAAGGAATTTTTCTTTGTTAGTAACAAAAATATCATCACCAACAATTTGAATTTTGTTTTTTACCTCTTTTGTAAAATTTTTCCATGAATCGTAATCTTCCTCATCAAATGGATCTTCAATAGAAATTATTGGATACTTTTCAATCAATCTAAGATAATATTCTTTTAACTCTTCACCTTCTATTTCTTTACCTTCAAATATGTATTTTCCATTTTTATAAAAACTTGATGCTGCACAATCAAGAGCAATAAAAATTTCTTCACCTAATTTATATTTTGCATTATCAATTGCTTCAATAATTAGTCTAATTGCTTCTTCATTGTTTTTAAGAATTGGAGAAAAGCCACCCTCATCTCCAATGCCTGTTGAGAGTTCTTTTTTCTTTAAAACTTCTTTTAATTTCATATAAATTTCTGCACCTGCTCTAATTGCTTCTTTAAAAGAATTGAATCCATAAGGAACTATCATAAATTCCTGAATGTCAAGATTATTTTCCGCATGTTTACCACCATTTATGATATTTAAAAATGGAATTGGAAGAACATTCGCAAATAAACCTCCTATATATTTGTATAAAGGAATCCCTAAACACAAACTTCCAGTTCTTGCAACAGCTAAAGATACACCCAGAATAGCATTTGCCCCAATATTACTTTTATTTTTAGATTCATCAAGATTTATCATCCTCCTATCAATTTCCTCTTGATCTAAAACATCCATCCCAAGAATTTCAGGTGCAATAAATAGTTCTATGTTTTTAATTGCTTTTTGTACCCCCTTTCCAAAAAATCTCTCATCTTCATCTCTTAATTCAACTGCCTCATACTTCCCTTTAGAAGCACCAGATGGAACTTGAGCAATTCCCTTAAATCCAGAAATTGTTGTAACTTCAACTTCAAGAGTTGGATTTCCTCTTGAGTCTAAAATCTCTCTTCCCTTCACTTCAATAATCTCTTCCATAAATTCCCTCCTATTTATGATTCTATTGAATAAATTGCAGCTCCAATTGCGCCAATTATCTGAGGATTTTCAGGAACATTTATTTTTACCTTTAATAAATCCTCCAATGCTTTAACAACACCGCTATTTTTTGCAACTCCTCCTGTCATAGTTATTTCTTCTTCATAATTTACTCTTTTTAAAAGAGTAGCTGCTCTTTTTGCAACAGAATAGTTTAAGCCTCTAATTATATCTTCCTTATTTACTCCCTCATGAATTAAAGATATAATTTCAGATTCTGCAAAAACAGTACATATATTAGAAATTTCTATTAATTTTTTAGATTTCTCATGTAGAGTACCAAAATCTTTAAGGTCAATTTGAAGTGCATGAGACATAACTTCAAGAAATCTTCCGGTTCCTGCAGCACATTTATCATTCATTACAAAATCTAAAACATTTCCATTTTCTGCTAGTTTAATTGCTTTACTATCTTGTCCACCAATATCAATTATAGTTTTTGTTTTTGGAAACAAAAATTTTGCACCTTTTGCATGACAAGAGATTTCTGTTTTTGTTAAATTAGTAAAATCAACACTAATTCTTCCATAACCTGTTGCAAGTATTTTTTCAATATCTTTTCTTTCAATTTTATTTTCTTTTAAAATTTCTTCTAACAGTTTAATTGCGGTACTATTTCCATTTACACCAGTTGGTGCAATTTTGTAACTTATTATATTTAATTTACTATCTTTTTTTAAAATAACAACTTTTGTTGCAACAGAACCTATATCAATACCAACATAATAACTCATCCTAAAACCTCCAGAAAACCTTCAACCCTTGTTTTAATTTGTTCTTTTGGATAGTTTGTTTCATCAACTAAGTCTCCATCAATAATTATAGTTGGAATTCCAAAATTTATTAATTTTTTTCTTAATAAATATGAACTTCCTGCTCCTTGTCGACAACCCCATTGATTAAAAATTACAACCCCATCTATTTTATATTCTTCAATAAATTTTATAGCAGTTCTAAATCTTTCATCTAAATTAGAGAAAATTTTATAATTAATAAGTTTTTTTGCAATTGAAATAAATGGATCATGCTTATCAAACTCATCCCAATAAACATTACTAGTTTCTTCAAAAACAATATATGCTCCCTTATTATTAAGAAAATCAAAAAGGTCAACTTTAAAATATGGTCCTAGATGCATCCAAAAGATTCTTCTCTTTACTTTTATTTCATAACCTTCTTCATATAAAATTTTAAGTTTATCTCTTAGTAATTTAAAGAAATCTCTTCCATATTCTGAACCAAATGCAGAAAATATCATTCCAAGGTATCCTAAAAATTTTCTTCCATCAATTAATACTTTCCTTTTTCTTAAATCATTTATTTCAATAAGATATTTTCTTGCCTCATTTGAAAATTCAATTGCTTTCTCAAGATTTTTAATTGGATTTTTAACTTTAAATTCTTTAGCAAGATAAAAAAATAGATCTGATAGTTTTTTTGAAAGATAATTTATGCTTTCCTCACTATTATCTTCTGGTATATCAATAACAAAATATTCACCACCAAAAATTTTTGAAATAAGATAAAAAGAGTGAATGGCTGAATGGCAAGGTTTATCTGTTGAGACAATATAAGTAGGTTTTGGCAAAAATCCCATTTTTATAAGACCTATTAAATTTCTATGCACACTACAACTATCTTTTGAAAATAAAATTTCATCGCTCTCAAAAAGTGTAGAATTACTTATTCCAAAATTTGCACTAACTGCTGAAGCAACTTCTGGAAGAATTGGAAATGTATCTAAAGCAAAAAATAGTTCAGTAGGTGTAAAAACATTTGTCATTACAACTTTACTATTTTTACCAAAATTTTTCTTTAATAAATCTAAAGAAAATCTAATTGATATCTTTCCAATTTCATCTGGTCTCAATATTTGATTTAATACTCCATATATTAGTGAATAAATAAATTTTTTCTTCAAAATTTTTTGAAAAAACTCAGGGGATACTTTTGAAATTTCAATTTTCATTTTATCATCTCCATAAATGCTTCAATTCTTGTTCTGATTTGACCTTTTATATTCATAGAATAATCATCTTCAATTATAAGTAATGGAATTTTTTCTTTATTTAATTTATCTTTTATAAGAGGTAAATAAAATATTAAAGGATCACAATATTTTAAATTATAAACAATAACTCCATTCAAAGACAACTCTTTGCATCTTGTAACAATTTTCTCAATTTTATTATCTAAAACTCTTCTTCTAACACATCCTTCTCTTTTTAAATAATATTTTGCTAAAGAGTATAATGGGTCTTTTAAATAATCATTGATCAATTCTAAATTTTTATTACCAAAACATGAATCTTCATAGTAAATTTCGTATCCTAACGATTCAACATACTCAATAAAGTTCAATGGATAAATAGTTGAAAAAAGATAAAATTTTCCACTTTTAAGTTGTGAAACTATTTCTTTGAATTCAAAATCAAGTTTTAGAAATTCTTCGATATCGATTGTTTGGAAAATTAAATTTAAATATAAGGCATGTAGTGTCAAATTTTTACTTTTAAATTCATCCAATAATTTTTTAAGTTTATTTCTTCCCTCATTAAATAAATTAATAGAATGAATCAATTTATCTTTATCTATATTACCACTCAATTCTTTAAAAAGATTTTCAAATTGAAATTTAAGATATTTTATATCATTTTCATTTTCATTAAAAGGTACTTTTAGGTAAAAACTTCTATCTACAAATCCTAAATCCTTATAAACTTCATAAATTCTCCTTGAAGAATCACATCCATCTGTAAAAATAAAGTTCTTTTTATCTAAATTATTTCTTATAAAAAATTCGATTGTGCTCTTTAAATATGGACATATATATTTTGGAGAAACTTCATCTGAATATAAAAATTGAGTTGATTCAGTAATAAATCTTATTGGTTTAAAATTTGATGCTTTAATTATTTCAATTGGAACATAAGAACAGAAATAAAAAAAGGAATCTTTATCATTAAAATTTTTTTTAAAATTTTCAATAAAAAATGTTTTTATTTCACTTAATTCTTTAAAATTCATATTAAATATTATAACCTAATTTTTATGGTATATTTAAAAAGATAAAACTTAAAAAAATAAAAAGGAGGCAAGATGAAAGGAATAGTTGTTTTAAGACCATCAATGTCAAAAAGATTAATCGCAAAAGGTGTAAAAGAACTTTTAAATTCAATGGGTGTTTTAAATAAAGGAATAGTATTTATTGGATTAGGTTCAACAAATAGTTTTATTGTTGAAGAGATTCTTGAAAAAAATTTCGAAAAAGAAAAATATATGGCAGGATATATTGGAGATTGTAAACTTTCAGTTCTTGATAAAGATATTAGATTAAATCCAATAATTTTGGTAGATGGAAAACCATCTAATGAAAATCCAGATGAAGTTATAAAAAGAATGGGGAAAAATGATGTTTTTATTAAAGGAGCAAATGCAATTGACCCTGAAGGAAATATTGGTGTAATAGTTGCAGACAAAAATGGTGGAACAGTTGGGAGGTATATTGGAACAATTCTTGCAAGAGGAGTTAAGTGGATTGCGCCAGTAAGTTTAGGCAAACTTATACCAGATGTTATTGAAGCATCTTATTTTGCTAAAATAGAAGAAATTGATTTAAGTATGGGTCTACCTTCAGCAATATTTCCAATTGTCAATGCTCTACCATTTAATGAAATTGACGCATTTGAAATTCTTTTTGAAGTTGATGCAGTTCTACTTGCAAAAGGTGGACTTTGGGAAGATGAAGGTTCAATAGTAATTGGAATAGAAGGCGAAGAGAAAAATGTTAAAAAAGCATTTGAGTATATAGAATCAATTAAAGGGGAATCATTACCAAAAAATAAATAATATATTCAATTATTAATCTTTTGGATATGTTATAGTTATTGTCTTACTGTTTTGGTCCCATTCAACTTTACATCCAAGATTCTCTGCAACAAATCTTACTGGTAACATTGTTCTACCAGAAATAATTAAAGGAACAACCTTCGGGTTATTTGGATCAATAGGTGTCTCAACACCATTAACTCTTCCTTTATTTTTACCAATCCAGAGTTCAATAAATTTTTCTTTAAGAGAGATTGTTACTTTTCTCTCATTCTGATCCCAAGTAATTTCTCCTCCTAATGGTTCCAAAACATATCTTATTGAAAGATAGGTTCTTCCTTCAATAATTTGTGGTGCAACATCTATTTCTTTCTGAAAATCATTTATTTGTATTGTTTTACTACCAATTTGAAATTTAAGAATTTTTCTTTTTATGTAAGTTACTTTGTAGATTTCTTCTTTTTCATTGTTCAATTTATCAATTAGTTTAAATTTTAATTCATTAATACCTTCTTTTAAAAATAAAAAGGTCTCAAAATTTCCATTATTGTCAAATTTTAATTCAATGTTATTAAGAGATGCATATTTTACACCAATTCCTTCGTCAGATACTTTACCAGTAATTTTTAAATTTTCATCGTATGTATCTAAAGGAATTTTGGTTGTCAGTTTAGGTGGAGTTTTATCAAGAAAAACAACTAAACTTAAAGAGGATATATTTCCTCTATTATCTTCTGCAGTAATTATAAATTCGTTTTTACCTTCAACCAATTTATAATTTGCATCAAAAGATGAACAGCCACATTGATTTATTTTCACTCCATTAACAAGAAGGTTTTTAAGACCACTCATGTTGTCCCTGACACCAATCAAAATATACAAATTTTCGTCGTTAGTATAAAAATTATTTTGTTCTGGTTTAACAATTCTTAATTCAGGAGGTTTGTCATCAACAATTTTTATTGAGACAATATTAGAGGGCTCTGAATATTTACCATCTTTATCGACAGCTTTTACCATATAATAATAGGTTTTATCAAGAAAAATTGAATAATCAAGATAATACATTTGATCTTTGCTATATGTTCTGCCCAGAAAAGAGAGATTTTTTTCATTCTCACCTTTATATACTTCAAAATATTGAATTGTTTCATCAGATTTTTCAATTTCCCATGTTAATCTTATTTTGTAGTCTTCCTGAACTGCCCTTAGATTAACTGGTTTTGAGGGATAAGTTTTTGAGACTAAATTTTCTACTAATAAAATTGATATTACAAATATTAAAATAATAAAATTTTTCTTAATCATCTAAACCTCCAAATTTTTTAAATATGAACTCTTTAATTTTATCTCTTACTTCTCTAAATTTATTTAATTTTTCTTCTTTACTACCTTCAAATGAAGATGGATCTTCAAAACTATAATGAAGATATTCTTTAGCTCCTGGAAAAAAAGGGCAGTTCTCCTTAGCACTGTCACATACAGTAACAACATAATCAAATTTCTCTCCCTTAAATTCTAAAATGCTTTTTGATCTATAGTTTGAGATATCTATTCCAATTTCTTTCATAACTTCAATTGCCAAAGGGTTAACATTTGTTGGTTTAGTTCCAGCGCTGAAACCAATATATTTATTTTTTAAAAAATGATTTATTAATCCTTCAGCAATTTGAGATCTTGCTGAATTATGAGTACAAATGAATAAAACTCTTTTCTTATTTTTCTCCATCTTATTTTTATTATACCAACTTTTTTATTCTTAAAATGTTATAAATTATAAAATAAATAAACATCAAATTATATGTTCAATTAAAATTTTAACGCCTATTGAAATTAGAATTAATCCGCCCAAAATTTCTGCGCCTTTCCTAAATATTTTACCCAGGAAACAACCTGAATATACTGATATAAATGTTAATGTAAAAGTTGTTATACCTATAAAAATTGATGGAAAAAATATTTTAATTTTAAGAAGAGAGAGTGAAACGCCAACCGCAAATGCATCAATGCTTGTAGCAATAGATAAAAAAATAAGAGTTCTTAAATTTTCTGGATTTAGTTTTCTCTCTTTCTCTTTTTCAAAACTTTCGAAAATCATTTTAATTCCAACAAAAAATAAAATTAGAAAAGCTGCCCAGTGATCATAATCTTTTATTAAATTTAATAGATTAATTCCTATAAAATATCCAAGAAAGACCATTCCAAATTGAAAAAAGCCAAATGAAAAAGAGATTCTAAATGGGTAAATAAAATTAAAATTTCTCTTTACTATTCCACAAGAAAGTCCAACTGCAAAAGCATCCATAGATAGAGCAACTCCTATCAATAAAATTGAAATCAAATTCAAACTATCTCCATTTAGATTCATCACTCATACACCCATTATCTTTATAATTCACTTTATTATTATATAATTTTTAAAGGAGAGTTAATAATGAAAAAAATTATTGTATTTTTATTTATAATATCAATTTTTAGTCTTCCATCGTTTAAATTTTTAAATTCACAAGATTTAAATAATATTGAATTTCAATTAATTAAAGATGAGGAATATAAAATAATTAATGTTGGAAAGGGAGATTTTAGAGAATTCACCTTTAATTTTTTAAAAAAAGATGACCTTTATGAATTAAGAATTAAGGGAAGAGGAAATCTTTATTTTAAAATTATCTTTAAAAATATGTTAAAAATTTTTCCTAAAAAAGAGGGGATTTTTATTTCTCCTCTTTATATTTTGAAAAATAAAGAAGGGAAGTATTTTGTCTATTTAATTGATTCAAATGATTTACACTATTTCGAAGCAAATTCAAATGAAGAATATTTTGAGATAAAATATAATTTTTACATAATTAGAAAAGAATCTATTAAATTTAGAATAAGAGAGGTTGATTCAATTGTAGATGCTTTTAATATATATTATTTTCTTTATAGATTAAAAGAAAGGAAAACATCAATTGATGGTTTAATTTTACCTAATATATCTCTTACAACAATTATCAATAATATAGGAATAGAAAATTTAAAAATTGGTGCAAGAATAATTGATCCTCAAGAGCAATATGCTCCCGAAAGAATACTTGAAGGTACAAAGTATAAATTCAAAAACTTTATTATATTAGATCCAATCAAACTTAAGTTTGAGAATATAAGTTCTAAAAATATTCAACAAGAACTTTATTTCAATGAAAATCCATATTATAAATTAATGGGTATACAAATTTTAACTTCTTCTATAAAAAATAAAGATGGTAGTTTGGTAAAAATTGAAAAAAAGAGTGAACCAACTTATAAAATTGTTTCTGGTGAGAAAGTTCCTGATTATAAAGAAAATTCTATTGATACAATAATTTTTTTAAACCCTGAAGTTGATTATCTTAAAAATAAAGGCATTAGTTCTTTTGAAATCTTCTACTCAAGATACATATACCCATTGAATATCTCAATAACTATTTTAAATAGACAACTTGAAATAAAAGGAGAAAATGAAGCAAAATATTCAGGAATTGCTCTGGATTTTTCATATGTTAATGATTTTTTTAATTTTGATAAGAACCATTTTAACAAAAACCCAAAATCTTATTTAGATGGAAAGATTGCCCAATTTTATGCTTCTAATCTCTTTAACTTTTTAATTGATTTAGAGAAAAAAACTACCATACTTTCAATTAATCCAAAATATTTCCAACTTATTATGAACTCAGATATTCTTTATAAAGAAATCGATGATTTAAATTATTTAAATGATTTACCTTTAGAAAGAGTTCTTGTACCAAATAGACCCATTTTCTTTGCATATAAATTGAAAAATGAAGATATTAATGAGAAGATTTTAAATAAAATTTTTAAATATTCATTAATATATGGAATTTTTCCAACTTTTTCAAAACATCAAGATGAACCATTTTCAATTTGGGATAATGTAGAGAAATTAAGACTTTTAATTAACTATAAAAATTATTTTGACATAATAGGAAAAATTGAATCTAAAGATTTTAAAGTGAGTAATATTGCAACTATAGAAAATGGTGAAATTTACCAATTTGGAGATTTTCCAGATTTTTATTTAACAATTAATGGATACGGGAAAATAAAACTTGAAAAAAGTATCTTTAAATCAAACGAGAATATTTCAATATTAAACCCTTTGAATAATAAAAAAATAGAGTTTTATGAAGAAGATGGAAAATTAATAATCGATTCTTGGGGGTTAGATGTTATAAATATAAAATCAGAAATTAACGAAGTAATAAATGAAAATGAGAAATTATCTAAAATAACTAAGTTTGACAATAGAAACATTTCTTTATTATTAATTTTAATAATAATTTTTTTTACAATATTAAATATAATTCTTAGAAAAATAAACATTTATATTAAAATAAAACCATTTATAATAATATCTATATTGTTTTTTTTACTTATAACATTAAATTATTTTTTAGGTATCTCATCTCCCTTTTTTATTTTATTATCAATTGGAATTTATTTTCTTTTTACATCCTTATTCTCATTTTCATATAAACGAATATTTCTTTTAAATTTTTCTCTAGTTTTCATTATATCTTCTTTAATTTTTTATTTATTAAATGGAAATTTAATAATATTTTCACCACCATATTATCTTTTTAATAATACATATTTTATTTCAATAATAATAAGTTTATTAATTTTCATATTTTATCATTTTGATTGGAAAAAAATTTATGATTTAATAATTTTTTTATCAATTTTAACAATAATTCTTTTATCAAATCCAACAAAAAATCCATTTTATTCACCTCCCATTGATTATACATTTTTAATTTCAAGTTTAATATTAACTTTTTTTATTCTTTTATTATCAAAAAATTTAATAAAATTTATCTTATCTTTAGCTTTAATTACATTTAATTTTCTCTATGTTTTTGTTGATAAGATTTATTATATTCTACTTTCAAATAATATATTTCTTTCAGTAGATTTAATACAAAATTTAATTTTAATTTTCATCATTTCACTTCTTACTCTATATTTTTCAAAAGTACCTTTTAAAAATAGACCTAAAATTATACATAATAGTTTAATTTTATTCTTTATAATCATATCAATATACCTAAATAGAATTATGTTAACATCCCCACATATTTTTGGAATAATATCAAGCATAATTAAATTAATATTGTATATAATTTTAATAATTTATATAATATTCTTTTTTGAATCAACCTTTCAAAAAAAGGAGGAGTAATGGCAAAATTACTAATTGATGGAAATAGTTTAACAATTGAAGATCTTGTATCTGTTGCAAGATTTAGAAAGAGTGTTGAACTTTCACCTTATGCAATAGATAAAATAGATGATGCAAGAAGGGTATTAGAAAATTTTTCCAAAAAAGATGAGCCAATTTATGGAATTAATACTGGATTAGGTAAATTGTGCAATATTAAAATAAGTAAAGAAAATTTATTGAAATTACAGGAAAATATAGTTCGCTCTCACAACATAAATTTAAAACCTTTTTCTTCAAAAGAGATAGTCAGAGGTACTATGCTCATTAGAGCAAATTCTCTTGCAAAAGGATACTCTGGAATTAGAAGAGAAATAATTGAAAGAATAATTCTTTTTTTAAACGAGGATATTATTCCTTATATTACACAAAAAGGTTCTCTTGGAGCCTCAGGAGATCTTATTCCTCTTGCAGCAATTGCTTCATTTTTAATGGGAGAAGGTAAAGGAATTTATAAAGGGAAGGAATATAAATCAATTGATATTCATAAAAAATTAAACATTGAACCATTTGTTTTTTTTGAAAAAGAAGCATTATCTTTAATTAATGGAACCTCTTTTTCTCTTGCTATTGCTTGTATATCGACATATGATGCAAAACAAATTCTTAAAAATGCTATAATTTCTGGAGCATTAAGCATGGAGGCACTTCTTGCATCTAATTCTCCATTTAATCCATTAATACATAAGGCAAAACCTCAAACAGGACAAGGTGTAATTGCATATGGTATTAACCTTTTACTTGAAGGTAGCACATTAATTAATTCAATTAAAGAAAAAGTCCAAGATTCATATGTAATAAGATGTATACCACAAATTTATGGTTCTATCTATAACACTTTAAAATTTATAGAAAAAAATTTAACAATTGAGTTGAATTCAGCATCCGATAATCCACTTGTATTTCATGAAGAAAACATGATTCTTTCAGGAGGAAATTTTCATGGTTCATTTATATCAACTAATTGTGATTTTCTTTCAATTGAATTGACAATTTTAAGTAATAATATTGAAAGAAGAATAAATAGATTAATGAATCCAAATTTATCTTTTGGTCTTCCACCATTTTTAATTGAAAATAGCGGACTTAATACTGGATTAATGCTTTTACAATATCTGGCTGCTTCTCTTGTTAGTGAAAATAGAATTCTTTCTTATCCAGCATCTGTTACATCGATCTCTGTCTCTTGTGATCAAGAGGATGATACTAGCATGTCAAGCAATTCTGCAAGAAAATTGAGACAAATTGTTGATAATTTGTATACAATAATATCCCTTGAATTAATTTCAGCTATTCAAGCACTTTCATTTAGAAGTGGAAAACTTGGAAGAGGTACTTCAGTTGCTTATAAAATAATAAGAGATGTATATCAACCTATTTCAAGAGATGAGAATTTGACTAGTTATATAGAGAAAGTGAGAGAGTTAATTTATGATGGTAGTCTAATTAAAGAGGTTGAAAAAGAGATTGGAGAACTTTTCTAAATATATAGGAATAGATGAATCAGGAAAAGGAGATTTTTTTGGTAATCTTGTTATAGCTGGAGTAATTTTTGATAAGAAAAAAGAAGACATTTTAAAAAATTTAAATGTAAGAGACTCAAAAAAGATCGAAGATTCAAGAATTAAATTTCTTGCAAATGAAATCAAAAAAAATTTAAATTATGAAATTATATCTATTTCTCCAAAAAAATTTAATTTATTATACAAAAATTTCAAAAATATGAATATACTTCTATCATGGGCATACTCTAAAGTTATTTCAAATCTAATTAAAAAAGACAAAGTTTCATTAATACTTATTGATAAATTTACAAATAAAAATTATATTGATTCATTTTTAAAAGATGAAATAAAAAATATTGAAAGAGTTGAAATTATAAAAGGTGAAAAAGACATTGCAATAGCATGCGCATCTATAATTGCAAGAGATTCCTTTTTAAAATCAATATTAAATTTAGAAAAAAAATGGAATTTTTCTTTTCCAAAAGGAGCAGGAGACAATGTGATTATCAGTGGTATAGATTTTGCAAGAAAATTTGGAACACAAAGATTAAATGAAGTTGCAAAAATTAATTTTAAAAATTATAAAAAAATTTTAGAACTTCTAAGTAAAGAGAATTTATCTTTTGGAGGAGAAAATGTTTGATAAAAAAACTTTTATTGAAATTATAAAGTTAATGAGAGATAGAGAATTAATTGGGGGATATGGTGGTAATATCTCAATAAGAGCTAATGAATTAATTTTAATAACTCCCTCAGGGTTAAATAAAAGTTTTTTAAATGAAAATGATTTAATAGTTGTAAATTTTAATGGTGAGGTTGTTGAAGGGAAAGGTAAGCCCTCATCTGAAATTTTAATGCATTTAGAGATATATAAGAGTAGAGAAGATGTAACAGCAATTATTCACTCTCACCCCACTTATTCTGTATCAATTTGTATATTAGATATAGAGATTGTAAATGAAATTCTACCTGAAACAATTATTTATCTTGGAAAAATTGGCTTTGTGAACTACATTAAACCTGGCACCTTAGATCTTGCTAAGGCTGTAGCAGAAAGTTTATTAGAAGGCGATGCTTCTTATATGAGAAATCATGGAGTTGTTGTTGTTGGTAAAAATTTAATAGATGCTTATAGTAAAATAGAGTTACTTGAAGAGTTCTCGAAATCAATAGTTTATTCGAAACTTTTAGGCAAAATTAAAAAAATCCCTCAAGAAGATGTTAATTACTTTTTTGAAGTTTATAAATATTTAAGAAAAAAATAATTTATCACTTTGTTTCTTCCCATAAAGAATCAAGTTGACTTATATTTAACTCTTTTAAATTCAATTTTCTTTCTTTTGCTAATTTCTCCATTTTTTCTATTCTATCTTTAAATTTGTTAAAACTTTTATTTAAAGTATCAAATATATCCAAATTTAAAAATCTTGATAGATTAACAATGGTAATAATAATATCACCAAATTCTTCTTCTATATCTTCTTTATCATCTCTTTTTAATGCTTCTTTTAATTCCTTAATTTCTTCTTCAAGTTTATTTATAACACCAAAGACATTATCCCAATCAAAATTATATTCGCTTTTTAGATAATTTTGAAAATCTATTATATCCTTTACAATTTTTCTCTCTTTTTCCATTCTTCCCATCTATCTTCAACATCTTTTGAATTGTTAACAATTTCGTCTTTAAAAACATGAGGGTGTCTTGCAACAAGTTTTTTTATTACTTTTTTTAAAACATCATTTAATGTAAATTCTTGTTTTTCTTCTCCAATTATTATTTGAAAAAGAATTTCAAGCATAACATCTCCAAGTTCTTCAGATATATTCTGAAAATCATTATTAAATATTGCTGTTTTAAGTTCTTGAACTTCACTATCAATATACTTTACTAAAGATTCTCTTGTTTGTTCTCTATCCCATGGACACTCTTTTCTTAGTGTCTTTACTGTTTCATAAAATATTTTAAAATTCAACTCTTCTTCATTTGGAATTATCACAGGAAGAAGCTCATATAATTCATAAATAAAGCTCTCCTGTTTCAAATTTTCAATTCCAAAATTTCTTTTTGTTTTTAAAAGTTCAATGCTTTCTTTTGGTGTATAACCTTTCAAAAGAAAATAAATTGCTATAAAAGTTCCGGTTCTTCCAATTCCAGCATCGCAATGAATTAATGTTGAAACTTCCCATCTTTCCATTAAATTTATCCAATAAATGAATTTTTTAACTTGTTCAAGTGAAGGAACATCAAAATCTTTAACGGGAAGATAAAGGTGTCTAATTTTATATTTTTTAATTAAAAGATCTGGTAATTTTTTTTCAGAAAGTGTTATTATTGACTTTATATTATTTTCTTTTAAAAACTTAAATTTTTCTTCACTATCTGGATATTCAGAGGCAGCAAGAAAATTCTCAACAATCCATGAAAAATTATTAAATGGATTCTGCATATGATAATTATATCATTTCTCTTCATGTTATAATATTTTAAGAATGTTTTCTTTAGGAGGAATAGATGTTTGAGATAACATATAAAGAAGAGCTTTGTCCTACAATTTTTTTAATGAAAGTTAAAGCACCTTATGTTGCAAAAAATGCAAGACCAGGTCAATTTTTTATTTTAAGAGTATATGAAAAAGGCGAAAGAATTCCACTAACTATTGCAGATTATGAAAATGATGAAATCACAATGGTATTCCAAACTGTAGGACTTACAACTTATCTATTGTCATATAAAGAAGTAGGAGATAATATATATGATGTTGTTGGACCACTTGGTACACCTTCTGAATTACATAAATATGAAAATGGTTCAGTTGTTTTAATTGGCGGAGGAGTAGGAATCGCACCTATTTATCCAATTTTAAAAGGTTTCAAAGATATTGGTAATAAAGTAATATCAATTCTTGGAGCAAGAAGCAAAAATTTACTTTTCTGGGAAGAGAAATTTAGAAAAATTTCAGATGAAGTATTAATAACTACAGATGATGGAACATATGGGAAAAAGGGATTTGTAACAGATGCTCTAAAAGATTTAATTGATAAAGGTGAGAAAATTGCCCAAGTTACAGCAATTGGACCACCAATAATGATGAAAAATGTTTGTGAACTTACAAGGCCATATGGAATAAAAACAATTGTTAGTTTGAATTCAATTATGGTAGATGGAACTGGTATGTGTGGTGTCTGTAGAGTTGAAGTTGGTAATGAAACAAAGTTAACTTGTCAAGATGGTCCTGAATTTGATGGACATCTTGTAAATTTTCCTCTTCTATTCGAAAGATTAAAAATGTATAAAAACGAAGAGCAACTTGCAATGCAATATCTTGATGAAAAAAGGAGGATGATATATGGCTATAAATCCTAAAAAAACTCCAATGAAAGAACAGGATCCTAAAGAAAGAATTAAAAATTTTGATGAAGTGCCATATGGATATACAGAAGAAGAGGCAATATTAGAAGCAGAAAGATGTCTTCAGTGTAAAGTCCCGAAATGTGTAGAAGGTTGTCCAGTTTATGTTGATATACCTGGATTTATAAAAGCTATAAAAGAAAGAGATTTTGATAGAGCAATTAAGATAATGAAAAATACAAATTCTCTTCCGGCAATAACTGGAAGAGTTTGTCCTCAAGAAACCCAATGTGAAGAAAAATGTGTGTTAGGTAAAAAATATGAACCATGCGCAATTGGAAGGTTAGAAAGATTTATTGCAGATTGGGATGCAAAAAGAGGAATGGTTATTCCTGAAATAAATGAAAAGTATGATATTAAAGTTGCAGTTGTTGGTGCAGGACCTGCTGGCTTAACCTGTGCAGCTGATTTAGCAAAATTTGGATATGATGTAACAATATTTGAATCTCTTCATGCACCAGGTGGTGTCTTAATTTATGGCATTCCTGAATTCAGATTACCAAAATCAATTGTACAAAGAGAAGTTGAATATGTTAAAAAACTCGGTGTTAAAATTATTACAAATGTTCTTGTTGGAAGAACTTTTACCTTAAAAGACCTATTTAATGAAGGATATAAAGCAATATTTTTAGGTACTGGTGCTGGTGCACCTCAATTTATGAATATTCCTGGTGAAAATTTATTAGGAATACTTTCTGCAAATGAGTATTTAACTAGAATAAATTTAATGAAAGCATACAAATTTCCAGAATTTGATACACCTGTTAAAAAAGGTGGTGTTGTCGCAGTAATAGGCGCAGGGAACGTTGCAATGGATGCTGCAAGAAGTGCTTTAAGAATGGGTGCTGAAAGAGTTATGATTGTATATAGGAGAACAGAACAAGAGATGCCTGCAAGAGTTGAAGAATATCACCATGCAAAAGAAGAAGGAGTTGAATTTTTGTGGTTAACTTGTCCCACAAAATATTTTGGAGATGAAAATGGTTGGGTAAAAGAGATGGAAGTTATCAAAAATGAATTAGGAGAACCTGATGAATCTGGTAGAAGAAGACCAGTACCAATTAAAGGAAGTGAATACAGAATTAAAGTTGATTCAGTAATTGTTGCAATTGGAACAGTTCCAAATCCTCTTGTTGCAAGAACTAGTGGCTTAAAAACAGGTAGACATGGAATTGTAATAGCAGATGAAAATGGAAGAACATCCCTTGAAGGTGTATGGGCAGGTGGAGATATAGTAACTGGTGCTGCAACTGTAATTCTTGCAATGGGTGCTGGTAAAAAAGCAGCACAAGATATAGATAGATATTTAAAGGAAAAATATATTTATAAAAAGGAATTTGTTTGGGCTTCAATTTAAAGTTTGGAGGATTTATTGGATAACATTAAAGAAGCCCTATTATATGAAAAATTAGATAAAAAAAAAGTAAGATGTAATCTTTGTTATAAAAGATGTTTAATAAAAGAGAGTGAATTTGGCTTTTGTGGAGTAAGAAAAAATATTGATGGAACACTTTTTACAACAATATATGGTGTTATTTCCTCTATTGCTATTGATCCAATTGAAAAGAAACCTCTTTTTCATTTTTATCCTGGAAGTCAAACTTTATCGTTAGGGACATGGGGATGCAATTTAAGATGTGGACATTGTCAAAATTGGGAAATTTCGTATGAAAAATATCATGACAAACTTCTTTCTATGAGTAAATATTTAACTCCACAAGATTTAATAAAACTTGCAAAATCTTATAATTCAAAAGGTATTTCATTTACATATAACGAACCAACAATTTGGTTTGAATATACACTTGATGTTTTTAAACTTGCAAAAGAGGAAGATCTTTATACTGTTTATGTTACAAATGGAACAATAACTTCTGAAGGTTTAAATATAATTTCACAATATCTTGATGCATTTAGAGTTGATATTAAAGCGTTTTATGATTCAAGTTTTAAAAAAATAACTAATGTTAAAGGAGCAAATTTTATTCTTGAAAGAACAATAGAAGCAAAGAAACTGGGATTACATATTGAAGTTATTACAAATGTAATACCAACAGTTAATGATTCTATAAAAGAAATGGAAGAACTTGCAATTTGGATTAAAGAAAATCTTGGACCAAAAACACCTTGGCATATAACAAGATTTTATCCATATATGAACTTTTCACATCTAATGCCAACACCTATAAAAACTTTAGAAATGATAAAAGAAATCGGAGATAAAGTTGGTTTAAATTTTGTTTATATAGGAAATGTCTTTGGGCATCCATTTGAAAATACTTATTGTCCAAATTGTAAAAGTTTAGTAATAAAAAGAGCAGGTTTTGAGATTCTTGAATATAATGTAATTCATGGGAGATGTAAATTTTGTGGCTCAGATTTAAATATAAGAGAATAAAAACTCTCTTTTTAATCTTTTTATTAATTACTTCTATATCCTGTAATAAAAATCTTTACACAACAAAAGGTCTTTATATGGGAACCTTTTTAATTATAACTATTGATAATAACCATAAAAATATTATTAGTAAAATTAACGAAAAAGTAATAGAAATTGAAGATAAATTCTCACGATTTAAGGAATCATCATACACTTCAAAAATAAATAAAAATAAAGGAGAGTGGGTTGAAGTTGATGAAGAGTTTATATATGTACTTGAGAAAGCAATTTATTTTAATAAAATTTCAAACAATGCATTTAATCCATTAGTTGGAGATATTGTAAATGAATGGGGATTTTATGATGGTAATTATAAAATTCCAGATGAAAGTATTATAAATAAATTAATAAAAGAAGTTGACATAGAAAATATTTTAATTGATAAAGAAAAGAAAATGGTGAAAATTATTTCTGGTTCACTTGATTTTGGGGGAATAGTTAAAGGTTACACACTTGATAAAATAAAAGAGATTTTAGAAAAAAATAATGTTCAAGAAGCAATTGTAAATTTTGGTGGAAATATTTTAGTTTTAGGTAATAGAACTTTCAATATAGGAGTTAAAAATCCAAGAGGTAATGGAGTTATATACACATTTGAAGTTAAAAATGGAGCCACAGTTTCGACATCAGGTGATTATGAAAATTATTTTATAAAAGATAATAAAAGATATCACCATATAATAAATCCAGAAACTGGAAACCCATCTCAAAATGGTATTATCGAGGTAAGCGTTGTTTCAGAAAAAGGAATAGATGGAGATGCTCTTTCAACAACGCTTTTTGTATTAGGAAAAGAAAAAGGCAAAGAATTTATCAAAAATTACTTTAAAAACATTAAAGTGTTATTTGTAGATGAAAATTTAAATAAAGAGATAATCGATGAAAAAGATTGATAAATTTATTTTTTATTTATTAATACCACTATTAATTTTTTCAATTTTCTATTTATCATTTGATACACAAAATAAAACACTTGTTGTTTTAGACAAAAATGGAGAGAATGAATTTAATTTATTTCAAAAAAGAGTTATTTTTTGTGAAGGGAATAATGGAAAAGTTTTAGTTTTAATTGATAATGGAAAAGCGAGAGTAATAGAATCTAATTGTAAAGATAAAATATGTATTAGAAAAGGTTGGATTTCAAGTATTGGGGAGTATTCAATTTGTCTTCCTAATGAAGTTTTTATTATAATCAAAGGTAGAGGAAAAATAGATGGAATATCAGAATAGATTAAGAAATTTA
This sequence comes from Caldisericia bacterium, assembly GCA_026414995.1. NCBI lineage: Bacteria > Pseudomonadati > Caldisericota > Caldisericia > Caldisericia bacterium. The sequence continues at coordinate 131,475 of JAOAHY010000001.1, forward strand.
ATTATAGTTTCTCTTTTTTTAGCAGGCGGAATTGCATTAAATTTAATTGAACCACCTATTTTATTTTTTATTGCACCTGGTATAAAAATAGGCATAGCAAATATTGCAACATTAATAACTCTATATTATTTTAATTCAACATATGCACTTTTAGTTGGAATATTAAGACCAGTACTTGTTTCTTTATTTAAAGGAAATTTTTTAACGCTTGAATTTATTCTATCTTTCACAGGTTCAATTCTCGCAACAATTTTTATGATAATTTTTAAAAAAGTTTTTAAAGATAAAATCTCAATTATTGGTGTTAGTATGATTGGTGGAATAATTCATAATTTTGGACAATTTATAGTTGTATATTATATATCAAAAATTGAATACCTTTTTTATTATCTTCCAATTTTAATTGTTTTTGGTGGAATATCAGGTTTTATAATTGGTTATATTTCAAAATTTTTAATAAAAAGATTAAAAGATTATGAAGATGAGAAAAGAAAATCTCCCTGGTAAAATAAATCTAGTTTCAAATTCCAAAAGGAGATTTGATATTTTAAGAAAATTCTTTTATGTTGAGAAAATCATTCCAAAATCAATAGAATTAGATGAAGGAGATTTTATAAAACTAACTATTGAAAATTCAAAAAACAAAGTATTATCAGTAAAAAGAAATTTATACGAAACTTATGTTTCTGGAGATACAGTTGTTGTTATTGATAACAAAATTTTTGGAAAACCTAAAAACGAAGAAGATGCTTTTATTATGCTTAAAGAACTTTCAAATAAATGGCATATAGTTTGTTCAGGTTTTTATTTTATATCACAAAATATAGAAGGGGAAGGTTTTGATATTGCTAAAGTTAAATTCAAAGATTTAAAAAAAGATGAAATATTAAATTATATTAAAACCAATGAACCATTTGATAAAGCAGGGGGATATGCAATTCAAGGATTAGGAAGTTATCTTATAGAAAAATTTGAAGGTTGTTTTTATACTATTGTTGGATTTCCTGTGGTAAAATTTATAAAGAAATTAAAGGAGGTAATTTTTGAGAATTCCTAAAAATGCTGTTAATTTTAAGGGAACAAAAGATGGAATTGTTGCTTATATAGATCTTTCTTATTCTTTTAATACAATTTTAAAAGCACTTGAAAAGAAAATTTCTGAAAGAGAAGATTTTTTTAGAGGTGGTTCCATAAAATTTTTTCCTATAACTGGTAGTTTTTCAGATAGAGAAATTTTTGAAATTAAGAGTCTAATGGAAAATAAGTTTGATATAGATTGTGAATTTTTTGAAAAAGAGGAAGAAGTTCAATTATCGGCTGAAAAAGATAAAAAGATGATTTTGAGGGATTTTCTAGTAATTAAAAGAATATTAAGATCTGGGCAGATATTAAATTATAGTGGAAATATAATTTTGATTGGTGATGTAAACGAAGATGCTGAAATAATATCTGGTGGAAGTTTGTTTGTTTTTGGTTCCTTAAGAGGAAGCGTCATTGCTGGAAGAGATATAGGAGAAGATGCTATTGTAGTCGCTACAAACTTAAGACCAAAAAGATTACAAATTGGAGACATTGTACTTGATGATGATGTCTCAAAAAGAAGAAAAGAAGTTGCTTCAATTGCCTTAGTTGAAAATGGAAAAATAGTAATTTATCCATACAAAAACTTATTTGTTAGATAATTATGAAAAATTTATTTATAATAATTTTTCTAACAATTTTATGTTTTTCTTCATGTTTATCAAATAAAGGAACTCTTACAATAGATTCATACCCTAAAGAAGCAGAAGTTTATTTAAATGGTGAAAATATAGGAAATACGCCAATTTCTATAAAAATAAATGTGGGAAAATATAGTATAGAGGTAAAAAAAGAAGGATACAAAGATTATAAAAAAGAGGTAGAGATTAAAAAAGGAAGAGAAACTATTGTAATTGCAAATCTTGAGAGAAAAGTTGGAGGAATTTCAGTTAAAACAGAACCAGATGGAGCAACTGTCTATGTGGATGGAAAAAATTATGGATTAACTCCATTAGAAATTTATGACCTTGAAACAGGAAAACATGAAGTTCTCATTACAAAAGAGGGATATAAAAGCATAATTAAAGTTGTTGAAGTAAAAGAAGAGATAATCGAAATATCTGAGATTTTAATAAAGGGTGTAAGTAAAGCATATATAAATTCAAATCCAAGAGGAGCAACTGTAATTATTGATGGAAAAGAAATTGGAAAAACACCTCTAGAAATTAAAGAAATTTCTCTTGGTAGACATTTTATAACTTTAAAAGCACTTGGTTATGAAGAAATGACAAAGACAATTGATATTACAGAAAATATTAACACTTACACATTTAATTTAGTTCAATTAAATCACGCTTTAATTATTGAAACAGAACCTGAAGGCGCAACTGTATATATAGATGATTCAATTAAAGGTGTTACACCTATTGAAATTAAGAATTTAACTCCTTTAAAGAAATATAAAATAAGAATTGAACTATCAGGATATCTTCCATATTTAACTGAAGTTACTATGCCAAAAGATGGTTCAATATTTTTACCAAAAATAAAACTTATGAAAACTAGCGGATGATAAAAGTAGAAAAAGAAATTGTAAGTCCTTATAGAACAAATTGCTATTTTGTTTATAAAGATAAAGAAGGGATTATAATAGATCCTGGTGGTGATTGTTATAAAATAAAAAGAAAACTTGAGGAATTAAAAAATATAAAATTCGAGTATGTTTTAAACACACATGGACATGAAGATCATACATTTTGCGATAATTTTTTGAAAAAAAATTACAAAATGAAAATCTTTATTCATAAGAGTGATCTTCCTTTTATTTCTAATGGTGCAATAAATAAAAAATATTGGTCTAACTTTGAAGAAGTAGAAGTAGATTTTTTATTTGAAGATGGTTATGAATTAAATCTTTCTTCTTTTAATATAAAAGTGATTCATACTGAAGGACATACTCCAGGAAGTTCAATGTTTATAATTGATAATTTAATTTTTTCAGGAGATACAATTTTCAAAGGAACAATTGGAAGAACTGACTTTGAATATTCAAGTAGCATAAAAATGAAAAATTCTATAATAAAAATTTTAAATAAATTAAACGATAAAGATTATATAATTTATCCAGGTCATGGACCTTCAACAACTTTTAAAGAAGAAATTCAAAATTTAATTTATTTTCTTGAAATTTTATAATATAATTTTTTACATGAATAAAGAATACTTTGATATATTTATAAAAATTGTTGTTTCTATTATATTAGGTGGTTTAATTGGATTAGAAAGAGAAAGAAGAAATAGACCAGCTGGACTTAGAACACATATACTTGTATCACTTGGTTCTTGTCTTTTTACAATATCTTCAATTGAATTTTCAAAAATTTATGGAAGTGGAGTTGACCCATCAAGAGTTGCTGCAAATATTGTAACAGGGGTAGGTTTTTTAGGTGCAGGAACTATTATGAAAGAGGGTTTAACAATAAAAGGTTTGACTACTGCTGCAACAATTTGGCTTTCTTCAGCAATTGGACTCACATGTGGTTTAGGTTTCTATATTCCTGCAATTTTAACAACAATACTTGCGTTTTTAGTGTTAATTTTTGTAAGAGTTTTTGAATTTGAGAGACTTGGAAAATATGAAGGAAATTTAAAAATATTTAATATTAAAGTTACAGATAAACCAGGTCAACTTGGAAAAATTGGAACTATTTTTGGAAAATATGGAATTCATATTAAAAATGTAAAATTTGAAAGAGATGAAAAATCTTTAAACATTGAATTTATTGTATCAGTTCCTCAAAATATTGAAATAAAAGATGTTTGTAATGAATTATCAAAAGAAGATTTTGTTATAGAGGTCTCAACTGAATGAGAAGAGGTTTTGCAGATTTACCTCTTCATGGTGGCAAAGCACCAAAATGGCTTTTTGATAGAATGGTTAAACTATCAAGAGAAATATCTCTTTCAATTATTTATTTATATGGTACTCAAGAACTTTTAAATAGATTATCAGATCCATTTTGGTTTCAAGCATTTGGTTGCGTTCTAGGTTTTGATTGGCACTCCTCAGGAGTTACAACAACTGTAACTGGTGCTCTAAAAGAGGGTTTAAAAGATGAAGAGAAAAATATTGGTATATTTTTTGCAGGAGGCAAAGGAAAAAGAGCAGTAAAGACTCCAGAAGATATAAATATATGGATTGATAAAGGATATATCAATTTTGAAAAAGGAGAATTATTAAAAAAATATTCTAGATTAGTTGCTAAAGTTGATACAGTTGGACTTCAAGATAATTTTTCAATTTATCATCACTTTTTTATCTATTCAAAAGATGGTATTTGGGCTGTTATTGAGCAGGGAATGAATGAAGAAAAAAGAATTGCAAGAAGATATCATTGGTTTTCAAAAGAGATAAATAGTTTTGTTTCAGACCCACACAAGGGAATTGCTTCTGATCTAATTGTAAAACCTCTTAATCTTGTTGATTCTAAAATTGAAAAAACAAGAAATGAAATTTTAACGGTTTCAACTGAGATAAAAGAAGATGAGGCAATTAAAATTTTAGATAAAAGAAGGGTGAATTTTCCATTTCACCATCCTATTTTTTATGAAGATTATGAGGAAAAAAGGTTAAAAAAATTAATGAGTAAAATTAAAGATTATAAACCTAAAAGTTTTGAGGATCTTATTCTTATTGAAGGCCTAGGAGAAAAAACTATGAGAGCTCTTGCATTAATATCTCATCTTATATTTGGCTCAGAACTATCATTTAAAGATCCAGTCACATTTTCATTTGCACATGGTGGTAAAGATGGACACCCATATCCAGTTGACAGAAAAACTTATGATATCTCGATTGAAATTTTAAAAAATGCTGTTGAAAAAGCCAAATTAGGTGATTTAGAAAAAATTAAAATATTAAAAAACCTATCAAAATTTTAAATTACATAATAACCCTTATTGCTTTAAATTTTAAATTAATCTAATTCAGATGTACAATTTGGACATCTTTTTGCTTTTATTGGTATTTCAGTAAAACAAAAAGGACATATTTTTGTTGTTGGTTCTTTTGGAACTTCAACAGGTTTTCTTTTTAATTTATTTATCCCCTTTACAAGTAAAAATATGCTGAAAGCAATAATTAAAAAATCAACGACTGTTTGTAAAAATGCACCATATTTTATAACTGCATCACCAATTTTGAAAGATAATCCACTAATATTAATACCTCCAATTAATAAACCAATTACTGGCATTAAAACATCTCCTACAAGAGAAGAAACAATTTTTCCAAAAGCTGCACCAATTATTATACCAACTGCAAGGTCAATAACATTACCTTTCATTGCAAATTCTTTAAATTCTTTGAACATATTTTAGCCTCCTAATTTATAATTATTTATTTAATTTATTTTAGTCAAAAATTTAAAATTTGTAAAATATTCAACAAGATATCCTGAAATTATTGCAAATATAAAAATGAAAAAATTTAATGTGATAATATATCTTGCTCCTAATAAAGTGATTGCAAATGGAAGCCATTGAAGTTTTATAGCCCATGCCCCAATAGTTGTAGCAATTATATTAATTTTTGCTCCTTTTTCTAAAAGTTCTCTTAAAAATGGATAATAAATATATGCTGGTCCAACCATTAAAGTTCCAAATATAGCACCTATTAAAACTCCTTTAAATCCACTTTCTTTACCAATCAATTTTTTAACAATATTCTCATTAATTAATTCTGAAATTGTACCAGAAAGTAATGCTACTCCGATTATAACCAAAAAAAGATTTTTATATGTATTGATTGCATATATAAACCCAAGAGATGCTTTTTCTTTATTAAATAAAAGTAAAAATATTGCAATTGATGCAAATATAATTTCAAGATAAAATTCATTAAAAACAGTTCTAAATTTTTCTTTCATATGATTAGCCTCATCAAAATAGAAATAATTATTATAAAAATTAATGTTAATAAATTTCTTGATATTGCAAATTTTTTTCCAAATTCTTTGAATTCTATACTTATTGAAATAAATCCAATTAATACCCATGATAGAAGAAAAGCAGAAACAAGAGATATGTTTGCTCCATTTTCAAGTAAATATTTTGCAATTGGATAACCTGATGCTACAGGTCCCATCATTACAGCACCAGTTAGTTCACCAAAGATTATTCCTTTAAATCCATTAAATTTTAATAAAAAATTACCAACATTTTCTTTTGAAAGAAAACTTTGGAGCATTCCAATAATTAGAAAAATTGCAAATAATCTAATTGAATTTTTTATGAATTGTTTAATGCCTTTTTTAATAGATCTTTTGAGTTTTTTATTTTCATTTTTATTTACCAAAAGTGAATATAAAAATAAATTAAGAATAATTAAGATAAAACCAGTAATTATGTTTTGCATAACTCCTCCTATGTTAAAAAATTAAAAAATCTCCTGCCAAACACTCCATAACTTCACCTTTAAAAAGTTCCTTAAAAATCTTAATACTTTTATCACCAGTACAATGGCATGGTATTAATTTATTTATTTCAAAATTATTCAAATAATTAACAATTTTTATTAACTTCTCCTTAGAGGCGTTATAAAGATGAAATCCACCTAAAATAATATTTACTTTTTTATTAAAAATATTTACAGCATGATTAACAATATTAACAATTCCTCTATGAGCGCAACCTGTTATTAAAATCAAATCTTTATTATCAATAGCAAGATTAATCTCTTCTGTAAAATAATCTTTTTCTAAACCCTTTTCTGATTTTATCTTAAAATTTTTATCTATTGATTCAAAATTATTAGATATTGGAGAAGGTCCAAATATATAAATATGGGGCATTATTTCAAATAAATCTTCCTTAATAAATCTAAAATTTAAATTTTGTTTGATTTTGTCTTTTTCAATACCTGCAAATTTATCTTCTGAAAATTTAGGAATAAAAACTCCTTCTTTAGACCATATTGAAAAATTTTTATCTAATTTGCTTAACTCTCTTAATCCACCCATATGATCGTAGTGTCCATGACTTATTACTATATCATTAATTTCATTTATATTTTTATTAAATTTTAAAATATTTTTTAAAAATACATCTGTTGTTCCAGTATCAAAAATTAGTTTGTATCCATCTTTTTCAATTAATGCAGAAAATCCATGTTCTGAATAAAATTTTTCTTTTGCTTTATCATTACATAAAATTGAAATTTTTATCATATTTATATTATTTTTTTAACTCTTCTAATCTTTTCTTAATTTCTTCTAATTCCTCTTCAAGTTCTTTTTTTAATTCTTCAAGATATTCTATTTCTTCCTCTTTGCTCATATGGTACCACCAAGGTCCTAATCCAAAACCAAATCTACCATAGAATCCCCATGGTGGATAACCAAAATAAAACCAATGTTTTCTTTGCCATCTTTTCATAATTTATACCTCCTCATCCAAAGAAATTCTTCTTTATATATTATAATTTTTTAATCATTTTATAAAAAGAAAAGGTCTTTTTCCCTAGATTTAATTTAAATTCTTTTTCTATTACAAAGCCAAATTTTTTATAAATAACAATTGCGTTTATGTTCTCTTTTTCAACATCTAATGAAAGTTTTTTTAAATTTTTATCTTTTGCTATTTTTTCAACAAATATTAAAAGATCTTTTCCAATTCCTAATCCTCTAAATTTTGGATAAACAGCAATGTTGCTAATATAATATTCATCTTTATTAACAATATTCAATTTTGTAAATGATTTTATGAAGTTAACTAAATGTTTAAGAAAATCAAATTTCATTATTTTAAATAGGAGAAAACCAGTATTTAAAGATACTCTTTTTAAATCATCAAATGAATATGATAGAATCATGCCAACAATTTTATCTCCACATATTGCAAAATTTGTAAATTCATGACTAAATTGATTATTTTTCATAGAATAGAGTTTATTGAGTATCTCTTTGACATAATTTCCAAAAATTGAGTAAAATAAATCCTTTCCTGTATAAATGATTAAATTAACAAAATCTTCATGATCTTCAACATTGCCTTTTCTTATTGATATATTTTCCATTAATTTCATTATAAATGATATAATTTTTATTAGGGTGTGCTAGGCGGGGAGATAGCGGTGCCCTGTAACCCACAACCCGCTTAGTGGGGCTGAATTCCTTCTGAAGGTACATTCTTTTTCAGAAGGTCCTCAACAGGAAAAGATGAAGGAAGGAAGTGAGGAAATCCTGAAGTCACAAACCCCGCCAGGTCCGGAAGGAAGCAACGGTAAGTGATTCTCAGGATGTTCCCTCATAAATCTTTCTGGATTTTCTTGTTGAGGAAGACCTGAGGAAGAGTGTATCGTAGGAAGGTGCACACCCTATAATTTTTAAAGAGAATATATAATAGTTATTTTCTTTTCGACTCCATCCCACTGCACTTCTGCTCCAAAACTTTCAGCTATAAATCTTATTGGTACAAAAGTTCTTCCATCTTTTATTAATGGTGGAACATCTAATATAATTTTTTTATCATTAACATAAGATATTTTATTATCAATTTGAAGTATTATTTTAATATTTTTGGAAGAAAGGTATATTCTTACAGTTTTAGTTGAACCATCCCATTGAACTTCAGCTCCAAATGCTTCTGCTATAAATCTTATTGGTACAAGTGTCCTTCCATCTTTTATAAATGGGGGAGCATCAATTTCTTTTTGTAAACCATTCAATATAGCAACTTTTTTTCCTATAAAAAGTTCAATTGATACTTTACTAACAGTTTTAGAGAAAACAACTTTTCTTCTTATCTCTTTTGAATTTCCTGCATTATCAAATGCTTTAACTGTTATTATATTTTCTCCTTGTTTTAAATTTACTATCTTAGCAAAGAATCCGACACTTGATACAAGAACTTCTTCATTATTTATTGTTACTTTTGCATCTTTATTTGTTTTTCCTTTAACTAAAATAGACTCTTTGTCTGTAACTAAATTATCTGGAATATCAACTATTAATTGTATGGCATCTTCTGAAATGATTTTTGTTGTATCATATTCCAAGTAATAATTTGGGTCATCATCGTTTGGAAAATAATCAAACTCATCTTCATTTAACCATGTTCCGACTCCTACCCAATAGTTAAATTTTTTAGGAGAGCCAATTAATTCGAGCGGTAATGTTACCTCAATCATATTTGAATTATTTTCTATTCTAAAGTTTTTTAATTCTTCATATATATACCAACCATCCTCTTCCCAAATCCAAAGTTCACAAAATATTCCAGTTTCATTTTCTTTTGTTCCAATATGTATAAGAAAATCCTCACCCATACCATCAGGTGATTCTTTTCCAGTTAAAGAGTTTTGATCTGAATCAATATTAATTTGAACAAAGAATTTTTCATTATTTAAATCTTTCCAACCTCTAAAAGTTTCTACTTTAAAATATACATTTTTATCATCATGCATTATATATGATGATTTTAAATCATAAATAAAACCTTCGTCTAAATCTTCAAACTGTTTTATCCAACCCTTTTTACCTACAATATAATATTTGAGATAATATGTCTCAGTAGGAGCATTGTCAACAATTGTAAATTTAACAGTATCATCAGTAGAACCAACCCAATAATTTATCTCTTTTGGATTACCAATTTTTGATATTGGTATAGTAACAATAACATAATTAATATTTTGCTTCATAATAAAATTCTTATTTTCTTCAACAATTTCCCATTTTATATCTTTCCAATTTAATATAAATGATTTAACTTGCCCTTGATAACCTCCAACATAAATAGAATAATCTTCGCCATTTCCTCCATAAGGGTATCTTGGAACTCCAGAATTAGGATTGTTATCAATATCCATTCTTATAAAAAATCCAATATCAGATGGTTTAGTTATAGAAGAATAAACTTCAATTTTAAAAGAAAGATTTCTTCCATCTGATAATATAAAAATTCTTGATAAATCTATAGTGCTAAATTGAGATCTTGGTGATACATATTGTAAAATATATTCACCCTCAGAAATTTTCTGAGTTTGAAATTCAATTGTAAAATCAAATAATAGATTATTTCCGTTTAAATCAGTTATATTTTTACTTAAAAATACTTTATAAATTGAACCCTCTTCAAGCAGTGAATCTGGAACAAATTTAGCTATATATTGTTCTTTATCATAAACTATTTTTCCTGAAACAAATCTATCTCCTTTTTTAACATAAAAGGTATCTTGATTTAAAGTTTGACTAAGTATATTGTTAGAGAATTTTACATAAATTTCAGTATTTGGAGATACAATACTTTGATTTTTAGGATAATAATCTAATATATCAAGTTTTTGAGGTTTGCTCAAAATATCAAAATATGAATAATATTCTGGGTCATCATCATTTGGATAATAATCAAATTCATTATATTTAATATCTCTTATTGCTACCCAAAACCCAAATCTATTTAAAATAAAATATTTTTTAGGTATTTTTATATTTGCTTCATTTGAATTTTTTAAAACATTTGATTCAAGATCTTCTATTTTATTCCATGTTTTTTTACTTTTATCATAGTTATTTATATCTGAATAAAATTTACCATCATAGGTTCCAATCCAAATAAGATAATCTTCTCCATTTCCATTATCTTCTTTAGGCCATCCTGTGTTTTGATCGTTATCAACTTCAAGATAAATTAAAATTCTAAAATCAGTTGTTGGGTCTCCCCAATTTCTATAAGAGTTAATTTTTAATAAAAGAAAATCTTTTTGATTTAAAATAGAACAACTTTTGAGATCAATTTTATATCCCTCATCTTTATCATAAAAAACAACTATAAAATCCTGTATTTCAGAGATTGTTTTGAATGAAAATTTATAATCATTTTGAAGACCATTCCCAAAAATATCTTTTATATCTTTTTTTATAGTAACTGTATAAAAAGTTCCTTTTTTTAGTTCACTTGTTGGTTTAAATATTATTGAAAATTCAATTTCATTATAATTTAAATAACCTTGGACTATTTTTGTTCCTTCTTGAACTATTAAATTATTCAAATTAACTGTTTTTTTATCTAAATTTCTGTCAAATTTTATAACAATTTCTATATTTATAGGAACATCTGATTGATTATTAGATGGATTTGTATAAATTACTTTTGGATTTATAACTTTCTCTGTGAATGTCTCTAATGAAATTATAGGTTCACCAAATATATTTAAACAATAAATATTATGAGCAAGAATTTTATTTAAATTTACACTTTGATTCCAAAATTTCTCATAATACCAGGAAATTGTTTTATATATTGATTCACCTATTGTATTTTTGGAAGATAAAAAGTTTAAAAACATAGCATTAAGTGTATACATTGAGGGATTATTATCAAAACTTTCATAAGTCAAATTTGGAAAATACCATGAAATTCTTGAAAATCCAATAAAATTAACTCCATTTCCTACAACTAAAATATTTTTTGCTAAAGAATCTTTTTCTGGATATAAATTCAAACAAGAAGATGAATAATATATAGATGGGTTTTTAACATCAAAGTTGGTAACTATATCATTTGAAACAAAATCATCCCATTTTATTTCATCTTGTGTTGGATATCCATTATAATCATAATCAACAGCCCATATCTTTCTTGCTGTTCCATCCCAATTTCCGTGTCCCATCCAAGAAATAATACCTGGTCTGAATTCATTTACAAATTTTATAAAATTTTTTTGATTAATTTGTGAATCTGTTACATATTTTACACTTGTTGTAACAAGTCCTTCTAGTTCGTTTAGGCTTTTCCTTAAAAATCCTTTATTTTTTAAATATAGTTCAAAAATCATATTATTTAAATAACCACTATCTCCATCTTGACTCCATTTATTTTCTTCATTTTTAAAATGCCAAAAAGCACCTAGAAATAATATCTTCTTTTTATTTTCTTCATAACTTTTATCCATAAATACCTTAGTCTTAAGTAGAACAATTTTGATTTCTAACTCATTATCAAAAGGAATCCTTCCAACACTAATCTCAGGATAAAAATCTATATTATCTTTGCCAGGTTCTCCAAATAAACCATCTTTATTTGAATCCCAATCACTGGTTAAATCAGCATAGTAAAAATCAGAAGGTATAAATTTGTTTTCATAATCTAAATCTTCTTCACCAGCATATAAAATTTTCATTGGAATTGAATTTGGTGAACCAACAATTAATAAATATTTAAAACCACTAATTTTATATTCTTTCTTTAAGAATTCTCTTAAATTTTCTGGAGTCAGTTTTGTATCAATAGAAGATGCCTTTATAAGTTTTACTTTAATTCCTTTTGATTCAAGGTAAGTTTTATGCTCCTCAAGCAATTTATATGCTTTATCAACTGTTATAATAAGGTATTCATAAGATTCATTTGAAATTATATTTTTATAATATTCATTCATTGAAGAATAATTTATAAAATCTTTATCTTCAATTTCATAAATTTTCTCTTCATTCTTTTCTTTCAAGTAATAGATTTCAACTTTAAAACTCTTTACAAAATAAAGTTCTTCTTTTTCATAAAGAAAGGGGTAAACAGAAAAAGTTAAAAATCTAAAACCTTTTTTGTTATTCTCTGATAAAAGAAAAATTGGTTTATCTATTTTGAAATCACCTTTTTTATTGTAAAATATATCATTTGTTCCAGTTAAATATGGTAAATTACCCTCTCTAAGTTTATATTTTCCATCTAATTTAATTGTTTTTAAATTTAAAATTTTAAAGGAATGTAATTTAGTATTTGACGGCAAAAGAACTTTTATATTCTTTCTTGGAAAACACTTATCAGAAAATGAATCAATATTACTGTATCCTTCAACAATAGGAATTATGTATCCTTGTTCGTCATATTTTAAAATAAAACTTTCATTTGAAAAATATAACTCAATTTTATTTTCATAAGCATATATAAAATATGGTAAAGAAAAAAATGATATTATAAAAAATAAAATAAATTTCTTAATCATAATATGAACCTCCTAATTATTTAATATATTTAAATATTACACTAAATTTGGATAATTTTAAAAAATTTTTTAATATCTTCAATTGGATTTTTTACATCAAGAATTACTATTTCGCTTGGAGTAAATTTTAATCTGTTTAAAAATATTTTTTCGAGCGTTTTAATCTTAATTGAATCAAGTGGGGTTTTGTTTGTTGGTTTTATGAAAATCTGATTATTAAAGTTTGTAATTTTTTTTATTTTATATCTCTTCATCAAAATATTTAATTTTGAACTTTCAATTAAATTTTCTATGTTTTCATTTATCTTTCCAAATCTATCTTCTAACTCTTCTTTAAGAGAGTCTATCTCATCAAAACTTGTTGCTTCAAAAAATCTTTTATAGTAATAAAATCTTGTTTTTTCATCTTCAATATAACTTTTTGGTATTGAATTATCAACATTAATTTCAAGTTCTGTGTAAATTTTTGGAATATATTCTTTTCCTTTTAACTTTGCTATTTCTTCCTCTACAAGTTCAAAATATAAATCAAAACCTATTGTATTAATATGACCTGATTGCTCTTTTCCTAATAAATTTCCCGCACCTCTAATTTCAAGATCTTTTAATGCAACCTGAAACCCTGCTCCTAAGAAGGAATAATTTTCAAGTACTTTTAATCTTTTCTTTCCAAGTTCGGTAATATTTTTAGGATCATAAAAAAGAAATGCATAAGCTTTTTTATCCCTTCTTCCAACTCTACCTTTTAATTGGTAAAGTTGAGATAAACCAAAATTTTGAGCATCGACAACTATTATTGTATTAACATTTTCATTATCAAGTCCTGCTTCAATTATTGTTGTTGAAAGTAGAATGTCAAACTCTTTATTTATAAATTTAATCATTCCATCCTCTATCTCTCTTGAGTCTAATCTTCCATGCAAAACAAGTATTCTTAAAGATGGAATAAGTGATAAAAGAAAATTTTTCTCATTTTCTATCGTTATAATTCTGTTATGAACATAATAAACTTGTCCACCTCTTGTTAATTCTTTTTCAATAGCAAATTTTATCTCATAAGGATCAAATGGTAAAACTTTTGTTTCAATTGGATATCTTCCAATTGGCGGCGTTTTTATTATAGATATATCTTTAATTCCTGAAAGAGCCATCTCAAGAGATCTTGGAATTGGTGTTGCTGAAAGATAAATTGTATCTACATCTTCTTTTAGTTTTTTAATTTTTTCTTTATGCTCAACACCAAAAAGGTGCTCTTCATCTATTATAAGCAAACCAAGGTCAAAAAATTTAACATCATCTGATAATGCTCTATGAGTACCAATCAAAAAATCAATATTTCCATTTTCAATATCTTTTAAAACTTCTTTTTCCTCTTTTTCAGTTAGAATTCGAGAAAGCATTTCAATTCTAATTGGTAAATTTTTAAATCTTTCTTTTATAACTCTCAAATGTTGCATAGCAAGTAAAGTTGTTGGTGTTAAAAGTAAAACTTGTTTCCCATTTAAAATTACTCTTAAAGCTCCTCTTAAAGCAACCTCAGTTTTTCCAAAACCCACATCGCCACAAATAATTCTTTCTGTTATTCTTTCACTAGAAAGGTCATTTAAGATATCAAAAACTGCTTTTTCTTGATCTTGAGTTAGTTCAAATTCAAAAGAATTTGCAAATTCTTCCTCAATTTCTTTATATTCATTAAATGGTGCTTTTTTAGTTATCTCCCTTTTTGCATAGAGAGATAAAAGTTCTTGTGCAAACTTTATTATATCTTCCCTTGCTCTTTCTTTAGATTTATTCCATTCATTTCCACCTAGTCTGGATAGTGAAACTGTTTCGCTATCTCCAATATACTTTTTAATTCTTTCTATTTTTTCGATAGGAACATAAAGTTTTTCATCTCTATCATATTTTATTAAAATATAATCTTTTAATTTACCTTCCCTCTCAAGAGTAACTATTCCCTCATACTTACCAATTCCGAAATCAATATGAACTACAATGTCTCCTCTATTTAATTCTTGTATAGAACCAATTTCTTCAATAAGAGAAGATGGTAATTTTCTATGGGGAAAGGTTACCTTTCTTTTTTTACCAACAACTGCAATTTTTTTGCTTACACTAATAAAGTTTTCTTTTATTAAACCTTCTATTTTTTCAAAAATAACATCATCTAAACCTATATAAAAAACTCTAAACCCATTTCTATTTAGGTCCTGCATTAAATTGATTGTCTTATTTAAATTATAAAAAGTTGAAATTGGCGTAAAATCAAAATTAAATTCTTTACCATTTTCATCACTTATTTTAATGAATTTATCAAAATTTATATCACATTTAAAAGTAATAAAAGTATATTTTTCTTTTAAATAATCAAAAATGGTTTTACCTTCCTCAAAATTTTTTAATACTATCTCATCAAGTTTTTTTATTGATTTTTGAGTATATACATCAAACTCTCTTAAATCTTCAATTTTATCTCCATCAAAAACAACTCTTATAGGGTTATCATTTGATAAAGGGAAAAAATCTATAATTCCACCTCTAATTGAAAATTCTAAAGGTTTTTCTACAAAATTTACTCTTTTGTATTGATTTAAGAATTCTTTTACAAATCTATCAAAACAAATTGAATCTCCTCTTTTAAATTTAACCTTTTCTTGCTCAAAAATAGCCCTTTTGTTTAGTGTCTCAATTTTTAAAAATAAAATATTTTTTTCTCTCTCATTAATTATTTTTAATGTTTTTACAAAATTCTTTAAGCTTAATTCGTCAATTTCAGGATCTTTTAAGAATGCCTCATCTTTATTATCATCAAAACTTAAAGTCTCCTCATAAATTTCATATAGTTCATCTTCATCATCTAAAAAAAATGCAATTTTTGAAAAAAAATTATCTTTTAAAAATAAAAGAAAAAGAGGTAAAGAACCTCTTGTTATGCCACCAATATTTTTAAAATCTTTTTTATATTCTGAAAAAAGAAGATTAGTAAATTCCTTTTTTGTTAGATTTTGAAATTGCTTTCTCTTCACCATAAAAAATGAATGTTTTTATAATTTCTTCCCCTAAATTAAATGCTGAACGAATTTTTTTTCTTTCAATTAAACTTATTGGACTTAAGACATAATTAATTGGATCAATATATTCTGGAGGTCTTCCAATACCAAATCTCAATCTATAAAACTCATTTGTTTTTAGTTTTTCAACTATTGATTTTACACCTTTATGCCCCCCATCGCCTCTATCAAAAATAAAATGCACACCACCAATTGGTAAATCCATATCATCATGAATTACAATAAGTTTTTTTAAATCTATCTTTAAATTTGAAACAATTTCTAAAACTGCTTCACCTGAAAGATTCATATAAGTAATAGGTTTTACTAAAAGAATTTCTTCTTTTTTATCATCAAAATAAATAATACCTTCACCTATTTCTGCTTTCCATTTTAATTTTTGAATTTTGATTCTTAGTTTCTTTGATAAAAAATTTATAAAATCAAAACCAATATTATGTCTTGTTCCTATATATTCAAATTCAGGATTACCAAGTCCAGTAAGTATATACACAATTTATTTTTTCTCTTTTGCACCTTTTTCTGGTTCTTCTTGTTTTTTCTCAGGAGTTTGAGTTGAAATTTGAGTTTCTGGTGCCTCTACTTCTTCTGGCTTTGCAACTTCAACTTCTTCTTCAACTGTTGTTACTGAAACAACTGTCTCGAAGGGTTCATGAAGAATTTTAACATTTGGAGGAATTTTTAAATCTTCAATGTGAATTGAATCTCCAATTTCGAGTTCACTGATATAAACTTCTATAAAAGATGGTAAATCAAGAGGTTTCGCTTCAATTTCAAGTTCATGTAGAGCCTTATACAAAACTCCTCCTTCTTTTACACCTTTGGGTTCACCAACAAAATGAATTGGTATTTTGGCAACAATCTCTTTCTCAAGTGAAACCGAATGAAAATCAATATGTATTATATCATCTGTTACTGGATGGTATTGTTCATCTTTAATTAATGCAACATACTTACTTTTATCTTCATTAACTTCTATTTCAACTAAAAAATCTTCTTCTCTTTTTAATTTTAATAGTTTTATTAAATCTTTTTTGAAAATTGAAATAGGAAGATTTTCATTTAATCCTTCTCCATAAATTATTCCTGGAACTAAACTATTTGTTCTAAGTTTTTTAAGTTCACTTTTTCTTGTTGTATCCCTTTTATATACAGTTAATGGCATCTTTTTCATAAACTTCCTCCTAAATTAGTTTTAAATGTTCCAACTTATATAAGTTTATAAATTTTTTTTAATTTGTCAAAGGTTATCTTTCAAAAAATGGTTCATTAAGATTTGCAGAGTTTGAATAACCTCTTGATTCCCAATAACCTCTAAATTTTATATCATTTGTTAATTCAATTTTATTTAACCATTTTATCCATTTATAAGCCCATTTATTCTCACCAATTAAAACAAATGGAAATCCATTTTCTTTTGGAATTGTTATTCCATTCATTTTATAAGCAATAATAAGTTCATTTCTTAATATAAAAGAGGTTTCAAGAGATGTAGTATAGCCATCTACTGCACCAAAAACTATAATAGGGTAATTCAAAGAGACTTTTGAATCATTTAATATATCCATTAGTTTTATTCCTTCATAGAGAATTGTAGTATCCCAACCTTCAACACAATAAAGTTTAATAACCTTTTTAACTGATTCAAAATTATTAACTATTTCTTCATATTTATAACTCTTTTTTAAAAAACCATTTTCATAAATATCAAGTTTATATTCTTTTAAATTTACATCTTGTGGACCTTTAATAGAATTTTCTCTAAACTCATTTAAACTTGAAAGTTTAATTCCATTATATTCTTTTAATTCTCTTTCCATCTTTTTTCCTCCTTTTTTATAATTTTATAAAATTTTGAAACTTTTTTTGATATTATGGGTTTATATAATTGTATTGCAAAACTTAAGGAGGTTTTTTATGAGTAAGTTAACATTAAGAAAGATTTATCTTTATCTTTTTTCACTTGTAGGTCTAACCTTGATAATAATCGGAACTGTTGGCTTTATAAATTTAGGCTTACAGTTAACTTTATTTAAAGAAGCCCTTGAATATAAATATGGTGTTTATCAACCACCATATCCTTATTGGCTTGAGGGAATAAAACTTAATGAAACAATTGAAAAAATTGAGTTAACAGATGAACAGAAAAAGGCGCTTCTTCAATGGCAAACAGAGTTTGAAAGATATCAAGAAAAAGCAAAATCAATGGGATATCTTCCTTATGTTGCCGATTCTTTCACAAGAAATTTAGCAATGCTTATTGTTGGAATTCCAGTTTATCTATACCATTGGGGATTAATTAAAAAAGAACATAAAGAAGAAAATAGTTAAACTCTTCTATCAAGAATAGATAAAGTTTCAATATGTGGTGTTCTTGGAAAATAGTTATATCCTTTAAAATATATAATATTATATTTTTCACTTAAAAAAGATAAATCTCTCATTTGAGTTAATGGATTACAAGAAAGATAAATTATCCTATTAACTTCTTTCTTTATTAATTCTTCGATAACTTTCTTATGAAGACCTTCTCTTGGTGGATCTAAAATTAAAACTGAGTTTTTTTCTATATTTGAAATAACATTCTCAGCTCTATCCTCAATTATTGTAAAATTTCTTATACCATTTATTTCAAGGTTCATTTGTGTAATTAAAATGTTTTCCTTTTCACTTTCTATAAAATTTACATTTTTCAGGTCTAAACTTATTCCAATTGTACCAACTCCGCTATATATATCAAAAACATTATCATTATTATCAACAAAATTTTTCATATCTAAGAGAGTCTTTTCAAACATATCTATATTGATTTGGAAAAAAGATGTAGTTGTAAAATAAAAAACTTTATTTAATATAATCTCTTTAATATAATTTAAACCTTTTTCAAATATTAATTCACTTTTTATTGAAGCAGGAGATAGTGGCGATGAGTAGTATAAAGATATGCCTTTTAAATTATCAATTTCAATATCATTATTTAAAATTTCTTTTCTTTCTTTTATAAATAATGAAGCAATTACCTCTCCTTTTCTGTTACCTCTCAAAATTAAACTCTTTAAAGTATTTGCTGGTGGATTTTTTTCTTTCAAATAGTATAGAATCTTTTTTGCAACATTATTTATTGAATCAAAACCTAAAATGCAATTATCAATTTTAATCTTTTTTTTATGTGTCCCTCTTTTAAAAAATGCAAAATCAATTTCTGTATCTAAAAAACTGAATTCTAGTTTATTTCTATATTTATAAAAAACCTTATTATCTTCAATGTCAAAATCTTCTATATTAAGATTATTTTGTTTTATTAAATCAATAATAAGTTCTTTTTTATAATAATTTTCTTTATCTTCTCTTAGAATTTGCCAAGGAGAACATGAAATATAATGATCTTCTTTTTCATTAACTCTTTCATTAGATTTCTCAATTATCTCTATAACATCACCGAAATAATAATCTTTCTTTTTTCCACAAATTTTTACTTTAACTAATTCATTTGGTAGAGCACCATAAACTAAAATTTTTTTGTTATCTATAAAACCAAAGACGCCACCATTATAATCAAATCTCTCTAACCTTAATTTAACTTCTTTCATTAAAAATCTTCTGCTGGAATTAGTCCTAATCTTATTTCAGTTGATTTTAATATTAGTTCAAGAAGTGTTTTATAATCTATATCTTGAATTCTTGCTATGTCTGCTAAAAATCCATCAAAATGCCATCCAGGATTAGGGTTTACTTCAAGAAGTTTAGGTGATCCTGCTGCATTTAATCTGAAATCAAATCTAGCATAATCTCTACACTCTAATCTTTCAAATAATCTTATACTCCAATCAATTAAATCTCTTTCAACTTCATCAGACACATTTGCTTTTATAAATTTTATTTTTCCATACGGTGAATTTGGAAGCCATTTTGCTTCATAACCACATATTTTTGGTAGGTCTTCAGGCAAAGAAGAATAATCGAGCTCTGCAAGAGGTAAAAGTTTGAAAGGATATTTTGGAGGGTTACCAATTATTCCTAAACTTAATTCTTTTCCTGTTAAAAATTCTTCAATTAAAATTGGTTTTTCATATCCAAAAAGATCCCTAAGATCTCTGATAACTTTTATTAGACTTTCATAATCATAACAAACATTCTTATGGGTTATACCAAAACTTGAATCACCAAAATTAGGTTTTACTATTACAGGAAAGTTAATTGGTAATTCGTATACACTTTCACCAGGTTTAACAAGAAAGGCGTCTGGTACAGGAATTCCCATTTCTCTAGCAACTCCTCTTACTAAGGATTTATCATATGAATGAGCAAGCGATTGTGGTGTTGCTCCAGTGTATGGAATATTTAAAATATCAAGAATTGCTGGAATATGCATCTCTTTTGTAGGATCATTAAAATAACCCTCATCGCATAAATTTAAAGCATAATCAATTTTACCTTTTAATTCAACAAGATCTTCAACCAAATGGTCATGATTATCAAGATAAATAAATTTATAATTTTTTAAATTTTTTAATGCTTCTTTTAATTTATCTATCGCTCTTAAATCATCTTCATCAAAAATGTGATTTGGCTTTAAAGGATCACTTTTTTTGGGATCACCTAATATAACTACAATATTTCTTAATGCTTTTTTTATTTTAACTTCTTCTTTTATCTCTTTATAAACTTTTCCAACAAAAGAGATGTGTTTTTCACCAATTTGAAAATTTGATATAGGAATATTTATATCAATTGAGTGTTCAAAAATTTGTATATCATTAAAGCCTGCTCTCTTTAATAAATTTAATATTTCATCTTTTGTGTATAATCTTAATGAAAAGAAACTATCTTTTATTACTCCTTTTTGGACATGACTTAATATTTCTCTTATTATTAAACTATCTTCATTCAAAGATAACTTATTTTCTCTTAAAACATAGTGGTTTTTATCAAGCCACTGCCAATAATATGGAACTATATTTTTCTTTTCATAATCACTATCTATTATATCTATAAATATTTTTCCATCATTTTTTAAAACTCTATTTATTTCTTTTAAAACATTAAAGGCATCAAGTGGAGTTTCAAAAAAACCAAAAACATTACCAATTAGTAACACAACATCAAATGTATTTGGTGGATAAAAAAGTTTTCTTGGAGTACCCTCTCTAAATTTTACATTTAGATTTTCTTTTTTTGCTCTAATTCTTGATTTTTGTATCAAATTACTTGATCTATCAAGTCCTTCTACATTTATAAATCCTCTTCTTGCAAGTTCTAATGAATATTCTCCGTGACTTGAAACAAGATCTAATATTTTATCTTCTTGTTGTGGTTTTAGAATTTCAACAAAATAATCAACTTCTTTTTTAATAAGATCTTTTATCTCTCTTTCTTCTACATCACTACTTAAAAGAAAAGGAGACATTTTAACTTTACTTGTATTACTTTTTATATACTCATCTAAACTATCAATTTTTCCAAATGGTTCTCTTTTTGTTGTTTTACCATTTTTCAAACTTCGTGGTTTTTCTTTTCCATTCATAAATAAAAAACCTCCAAAAAATTCAATGTCTAAAATATCATATTAAATTTTAAAACTTTGTCAAGATATATTTTTAAGTTCTTTTTCAAATTTCAAGAAAATAGGTAATAAAATTAAATTTAAAATAAATAAAATAATTAAACCAGGAACTCCGGTTATGCCTTTTGTTAAGTCTGTCCCTCCTTTCAACAAAATAAAATGAAGTCCTCCAATTGAATTCATAACTCCATGAAAAATAGAAGCATTTATTATAGATTTTGATTTTAATGAAATATAAACCATTATTGGCGAAAGAAGAATGGTAAATAGAATCATCATAAAAATTCCTATGTATTTAGATTCAGGATAATTTAATCCCATTAAAATTAAAGGTAAATGCCAAATTCCCCAAACAAAACCAATAATAAAAGAGGCTTTTAAAAAACCTTTATGAATTAAATTATTAACAAGATATCCTCTCCAACCGATTTCTTCACCCAATGCAACTAATGCATTAATTGTCGAACCCACAATTATAACTTGTAAAACCAAGAGAACCATAAAATATAGTTTGAAATATTGAGAATTTATAGAAATATCTTTAAAAAGTAAACTTAAAAAATTTGAAAGAAATGTTACAATTATAGGAAAAAGAATTGAAATTAAAATAAACTTATCCCACTTTAAATAAAGACCTAAACCTTTTAAACTTCCTTTATAAATATATTTTTCAACTATAACAACAATAAAAAATGGTATATACATATAAAATATTGAAAATATAGAAAAAAAGGTTTGCGAAAGGGCAAAATAATTTCTTAAGAAATAGACTGAAAATCCAAAAATATAACTGATAATTATTACTAAAATTATAAAAGTTTTAGATTTTTTAATCTCTTCTCTCATTTTACTTCCTTAGTTTTGGTGAATCATACCACTCACCAGTTATTTTCATAACCCCATCTATCTCTTCAAATACAATTCTAATAGTTACATCGCTTGATTCTTCAGTAAATTTACCTTTGTATGTAACAATAATATATTTATCTTGTCTAGTTGCTAACGAAAACTTTTTAGATTGCTCAATATATTTACCAATTTTTCCTTCAATTAAATTACAATTTTCTAAAAATTTCTCTTTAGTTACTGCTTTTTTCATCTCATCACTAAAATCCTTTGAATAAATTTCATAATTTCTCTTATTTCTTCCAATAAGAAGGTTTTCTGTCATTGGATCAGCATATTCTCTTATTTTTTTAATATCAATTTTTGTTCCACATGAAATTAAAAAAGTTATAATAAAACAAAGTAAAATGGTTATAATTTTCATTCTCATAGATTAAATCTCCTTTTTTTATTCATTCCTCTTAAAATTAGTTAAAAAGGTGGTTTCAAATTCTTTTCTAAACTCAAAATATTTACCAATTTTTATTGATTCTCTTAATTTTTGCATGAAATTATACATAAATCTTAAATTATGAATTGTAGCAAGTCTAGGACCTAAAATTTCTTTTGCTTTAAATAGGTGATGAATATAACTACGACTAAAATTTTTACATGTAAAACAATCACAATCTTCTTCTATTGGTCTTTCATCTGTTTTAAAATCACTTTTTGTTATTCTTAATTTTCCATATTTAGTTAAAAGTGTTCTATTTCTTGCTATTCTAGTTGGATAAACACAATCAAACATATCTACTCCTGCCTCGACTGCATCCATAATACTTATAGGATCTCCTAAACCCATAAAATATCTTGGTTTATTTTCTGGCATAAATTTTACAAAATTATTTAATAACTCCTTTGTTTTGCTCCAAGGTTCACCTATTGATAGTCCACCAATACCATAACCTGGAAAATTTTCCTTTTCTAATTCCTCAAGGGCTTTTAATCTAAGATCTAAATCAAGACCACCCTGAATAACAGCAAAAAGATATCCTCGTTTATCGTCTTTTACTCTTTTCCCTCTTTTTGCCCAATCTATGCTTAAAAATGTGAATTTTTTTAATTCTTCTTTACTTATTCCATATGGTGGGCATATATCAAGAGTCATCATTATATCAACACCAAGAATTTCTTGAAATTTTACAGTGTATTCTGGAGAAAAAAAATGAATTGAACCATCTATAAAAGATTTGAATATAACTCCGTCTTCTTTTATCTCTCTAATATCTGAAAGAGAAAGGACTTGAAAACCCCCTGAATCTGAAAGAAGTAATCCTTTCCAATTCATAAAATTTTTAACTCCATCAAATCTTCTTATTGTATCTTCGCCAGGCTGAAGATAAAGATGATATGAATTAACTAAAATTAATCTATATCCAATGTCCCAAACATCAAAAGAAGAAAGAGTTTTTACAGTTGCTTGAGTTGCTACAGGCATGAAAATAGGAGTTTCAATTTCAATATCATTAATTATTAACTTGGAGATTCTTATATTATCAATTTTACTTTTTAATTCGAATATCATTTTTCAATTTTTGTTTCAGTTTCTTCTTCTAGAATTAATTCATCTGTTTCATCATCATATGTAAATAATTCTGCATATCTTCCCCAATCTATTAAAATATCCATCTGTTTTTCTGCTTCACTTCTTGTCATTCTTCTTTCAAGAATATCAAGGAAAAAGTCCTCTGAAATTCTTTTGTTTGTTTTTGATTTCAATACTCTTACAATTTGTTTAATCATAAAAACATTTTCAAGAACTTTTTCTCTAAAAATTTCTTTTTTCTCAAGAAGGTCTGCTTCAACAAATTTTTCTCCATCTGATGTTAATTCAATATCTCCTTGTTTGTATTTTGTAAAACCAAGAAGCTCTGATGCTTCAACAATTGGTAATAAGTCTTCAAGGTCCATATAAAGTTCTCTACCAATTTTAAATAAATCAGTTTTTCCTCCAAGATCAGATACAAGTTCCACAAAACCTGTTATTGCTCCAACTCTTGCATTTGGTATTATAAGAGTATCTTTTGAAACTCTCATTATTTCCCTTTCTTTTTCAATTTCCCCTCCGGTAAGTGTTGTATATATTCTATCAACTAGAGATAAAAATTTTTGTGAATTCTTATCTCTCCAGTGAGGTATTTTAACTTCAATATCTTCAACAATTCTTCCTGGATCTTTGCTTATAATTAAAACTCTGTCAGACATATAAACTGCTTCTTCTATACTATGTGTAACTAAAACTATTGCTTTAGTTGGAATTTTATTTTCAATCCAAAGTTCAAGAAGGTCATTTCTTAAGTTTTCAGCAGTTAAAACATCAAGAGATGAGAATGGTTCATCCATTAAAAGTATATCTGGCTCAACTACAAGGGCTCTTGCAAACCCTACTCTCTGCTTCATTCCACCTGATAATTCTTTAGGGTATGCTTTTTCAAAACCATCTAGACCTACAATATCGATTGCTTTTAGTGCTTTTTCTTTTTTCTCTTTTATATCCATTTCTTTATTAATTAGTCCTAACAAAACATTTTCTTCAACTGTAAGCCATGGAAAAAGAGCAAAATTTTGGAAAACAATTGAAACACCTGGATTAACATCTGATATTACTTTATTTCTATATATAACAACTCCTTCATCTGGCTTAATTAAACCAGCAATTATTCTTAAAAGAGTAGATTTACCAGAACCAGATGGACCTAAAATTGAAACAACCTCTCCCTCTTTTATATTGAAGTTTATATCTTTTAATACAAAAATTTCCTTTTTACCTGGAAATATAAATTTTTTACTTATATTTCTTAATTCTAATAAATACATAGTTTCACTCCAAATGATATTTTTCTTCTGCGAGATTATACATCTTTCTCCAGAAGAGTCTATTAAATAATACTACAATAAAAGCCATAAATAAAGTACTTGCAGCAAGAAGAGGAATATCACCTTTTTCAGTTGCACTACTAATTAATGAACCAAGGCCAGTTATCATATGAATTTTTCCTCCAAAGTTAACATATTCAGAAACTATACTTGAGTTCCATGCACCACCCCATGCAGTTATTCCTCCTGTTATTAGTGAGGAAAATATAGTTGGTATAACAACAATTCCCCACCAATTTTTACCTTTCAAACTAAAAATTTTACTAACTTCTATAAAATCTTTTGGAATTTGTTTAGCACCTCCAATAACATTAAAAAGTAGATACCACTGAGTACCGAGCGCCATAAGAATTATTGAACTTATTTGAAGTCCTCCTCTTAAATTTAATAAAAATAATAAAATAACTGGAAATAAAGCTGTAGCAGGTATAGATGCTAAAATTTGTGCAATCGGTTGTGCATACTTTGATATTTTTTGATTTATACCTATTTTTACTCCAACAGGTATTGTCCATAAATATCCAATTGAAACTGCAAGAACAACTCTTAATAAAGTGAAACCACCACCTTTTAAAATTAAAAACCAATCATTTAATGAAACAGATAATATTGTTTTAATTAATCCTTCAAAACCTCTCATTATTATCAAAAATAGATATCCAAAGATTACATATGTTAAAATTTTTTTAATAATCTCAATTGTAAAATTTTCTAACTTTTCTCTTTTTCTTGTAAATAGATTAGCAAGAAATTTATTTATTGGTGAAATTAAGTTCAATGATATAAAATTTAAAATTTGAGACTTTTGATACCATTCTAAAACAATCGAGGTCGTCTCCTCCTCTCCTTTTTCTTCCATTTTAAACTTTGTTGACCATGCAATTAAAGGTCTCCAAATTAGTTGATCTATTAGAACTATTATCATTATTAAAGTAAACAATCCCCAAAGTATCATTTTCATATCACCATTCTGTGATGCCTTAGCAAGAAATGAACCAAGACCTAGTAGTGTATATTCCTGATTTAAAATTGAAAAATTTTCGCAAGCCATTAAAAAAAACCATCCACCAGCTACAGACATCATGCTATTCCATATTAATCCAATAGCCGCATGGGGTAGATCTAACTTTATGAATCTTTCCCAGAAATTTAAATTGTTTATTTTTGCAACTTCATCAAACTCTCTTGGTTGAGTTTTAAGAGAGTTATAAAAACTAAAAACAAGATTCCAAACTTGACCGGTGAAAATTAGTATTATAGAAGCAAGTTCAAGTCCAATTAATGAACCTTTAAAAATAGAAACAAAGAAGTAGAAAACAGGTGGTAGGAAGGAGAGAACTGGAATTGATTGTAATACATCAAGTATAGGAATCAAAAAAATTTCAAGAGTTTTATTTTTAAAAGCAAGATATCCATAAATAATTGCAAAAATAAATGAAAAAGTAAATGCTATAAATATCCTTAATATTGAATATAGTGAATAAAGAGGCAAATATTTTAATGATAGAATTAACTCTCTCTTTCCTATCAATTCTTGTGAATAGCTTTTACTGCCAATAAAAACGAAATAAAAAATGGCAAAAATTAATACTAAAGCAATTAAATCTATTGGATTAAATGTTCTTCTGCTCACTTTATTATATTACACCAAAATATGCATTTTTGTAAATATTTAAAATATCTTCAAACTTTGGATCTCTTGGAGCAATTTTCTTTAATCTTTCATTTTTAAAAACTTCTTGAGAGAAAGATTCTAAATCTTCTTCTTTAACACCAACTTCTTTAAGAGACATTGGTAAATCGAGAATCTTATAAAAATCTAATAAAATATTTATAAATTTTTCTGCATCTTTATAAATATCTCCAGTTTTAAAATTAAGTAATTCAGTTATTTTAGACATTTTTTCATATTGAGCTGGTAGTTCAAATTTAAAAACATATGGCATAAGCAAAGCATTTGCAAAGCCATGAGGAAATCCATATTTAACTGTTAAAGGGTATCCCATACCATGCACTATTCCTGTACCACTAATTGATATTTGAATTCCAGCAAGCAGAGATGCATAATGCATCATTTCTTTTGCTTTATAATCACCTTTTTTTGCAAAACTTCTTGGAAGATATTTATAAATTATTTTTGTTGCTTCATAACCAAATAGATCTGAAATAGGTGTTGCTCCAAGAGAAAAAAGTCCTTCAAGAGCATGAGATAAAGCATCAATTCCAGTATCTCTCACAATATTTGGTGTCATTGTTAAAGTAAGTTCTGGATCTAAAATAGCGAAATCAGGTGTTATAAAAGGAGAAGCAATTGCGAGTTTTTTACCATTATATGTAATTATTGTATATTTTGTAACCTCAGATCCTGTTCCAGATGTTGTAGGAATTGCAATTAAAGGAGGTATTTTTTTATCAACAATTCTCTCTTGAGTTAAAAAGGGTATAACCTCTTTATAGTTTGCATAAACTCCAATAGCTTTTGCTGCATCAATACTGCTACCACCACCAATTGCAATTATTGATTCACAACCATTTTCAACAAAAACTTTTCCACCTTCTTCAACAATCTCAACTGAAGGGTTTGGTTCAATTTTGTCGAAAAGAACGAAATTAACACCTATATCTTTAAGGTAATCTATCAATTTTGAAAGAGAACCACTTTCTTTTGTTGATCTTTTTCCTGTAACTATAAGTGTGATTTTACCAAGATGTTTTGTTAGTTCAACTATTTTAATAAGAGAGCCTTTTCCAAAAAATATATTACCTTGAAAGTTTACATTAAACTCCATAATAACCTCCAAAATTTAAATTCATTTTATAGTATAATTAAAAAAGTTTAAATAAACAAGGAGGAATTTTGAATGAATCCACTTGAAACAAGAATTAATAAATTTTTAGAAAGATTAGATGATGCAAAAAAAAGAAATTTATATTTTTATCAAGCACCAATTGAAAAAATGTATGATGCTCATGTTATTATAAATGGAAAAGATTATATAATGTTCGGTTCATATTCATATTTAGGATTAATTAACCATCCTAAAATTAATGAAGCAGCTAAAAAAGCAATTGATGAATTTAGTACTGGTGCACATGGTGTTAGACTTCTTGCTGGTACAACAATACTTCATAATCAACTTGAGGAAAGAATAGCTCGTTTTAAAGGAAGAGAGGCAAGTGTAGTTTTTAGTAGTGGTTATGTAACAAATTTAACAACAATTTCAACTCTTCTTACAAAAGATGATTATGTTTTCTGTGATAAATATGACCATGCAAGTATTGTAGATGGAGCGATTCAATCAAGAGCAAACTTTATAAGATTTGATCATAATGATGTTGAGCATCTTGAAGAATTAATAAAAGAAGTTCCGCAAGATAAAGTAAAACTAATAGTTGTTGATGGAGTTTATTCAATGGATGGAGATATTGCTCCACTACCTCAATTAATTGAAATCAAAAAAAAGTATAATGCAATTCTTATGGTTGATGAAGCGCACTCTCTTGGAGTTTTAGGTGAGAATGGAAAAGGTATAGAAGAATATTTTGGAATACATGGTGAGGTTGATATTGATATGGGAACACTTTCAAAAACAATTCCATCAGTTGGAGGATATATTGCAGGAGATAAAAATTTAATTGATTTTATAAAACATAATTCAAGAGCATACATATTCTCTGCCGCACTTCCTCCTGCACAAACAGTTGCTGCAATGATTTCTTTTGATATTATTGAAGAAGAAAAATGGAGAATTAAAAAATTATGGGAAAATATAAATCATTACACAAGTGAACTTAAAAAAATGGGTTATGATACTATGAATACACAATCTGCTGTTGTTCCAATATTACTTAAAGATGATGAACTTGCTTTAAAATTAACGAGAATTTTATGGGATGAGGGAATTTTAATATTTCCAATTTTAACTCCAGCAATACCACCAGGAACTGCTAGATTACGCTCTTGTATTATGGCATCTCATTCACACGATGATATAGAAAAAGCACTTAAAGCACTTTATAAGGGCGGAAAAGAATTAGGAATAATATAAGGAATTTTATTTATTATAAATAAGATTTGAAAATTTAATAAATTTAATTCCTTTTTCTTCACCAATTGGAGAATCAATTATTATTGACTTTTTTTCTCTATTAAATTTTTCTAAAACTCCTAAATATAATAAAAATCTCTCTTTATCAAGAAGACCCACTATCGAATTATGTGCTGGTTCTATTTTTTCAATATTATATCCTAAAATGTTATGTTCTTTAAAGAAAATTTCAACTTTTTTTGAATTTTTAAAATATTCAATAAATTTTTTATTTCTATATTCAATTCTTTCTACTCTAGTTCTTTCTTTTGCATTTTCAGTAATTCTCAATTTTACTATTTCTTTTCCGTCGTATAAAAAAGGTTTTATTAAATTTTCCCTTTCATTTTCTTTTTGAAATAAAACAATAAAATCAGGATTAAGTGCTTCAATTTTATTATGTTTTAAAACTTCTGCAATAAATCCATCAACTAGACCAGTTGTATCTATTAAAATGTAATCTAACTCTTCTTTTTCCATTGTATCAAGTAGTTTTCTTGCCCCAATAATAATTTGGAGAAGGTTCCCTTTTGGAGAAACAGATCCAATAAAAATCATTTTTTTTGGAGTAATGGAATTTAAATTATCGATTTCCTTATCAGGAATTCCATAACCAATTGTTCCAGGTGGTCCAATATTTGATTGACCAATATCAAGATCAAGAACACCAACTTTTTTTCCAAGAGATAAAATAGAATTTGTTAAATAAAGAATGAATGTTGATTTACCAGAATCAGAACCTCCAATTACTATTAATTTCTTCCCTTTTGATAAAAATTTATCTTTTGTTTCCTCCCATTCAACTGGAATAATAATTCTATTAATCACTTCCTATCAAAAACTCTCACCTTTTTTTAATATTATACATTTAGAAGAAGTTTCATTTTCAACTCTTTTTTTAAATAAAACTGGATCAATCTTAATCTCTGGAAAAGTTTCATAGTGCATAGGTATCACATATTCACTTTTAATCATATTAACTGCTGTTATTGCGTCATTAATATCCATTGTATAATATCCACCTATCGGAATTAGTAAAATATCTATCTTTTCAGTTTCTCCAATTAATTTAAATTCATAAGAAAGTCCAGTATCACCCATATGATATATGCTTCTATCTTCAAATTTAAAAATATAACCACAAGGATTACCAGTATAAATTATATTTCCATTTTCTAAATTTGATGAGGAGTGAAGAGCAAAAACCATCTTTACTTTTCCAAAAGGAAAATTGTTGTATCCTCCAAAATTGATTGAAATTAAATCTTCTTCCTTTATCCCTTTTTTATTTAAAAAAAGTGTTAATTCATATGCACCAATGATTTTTGGCTTGTATTTATTATATAATTCAAGAGAAATCCCTAAGTGGTCTCCATGACCATGAGTTAAAAATATATGAGTTAATTTTATACTCTCAAAGAAATAATAATCATTTTCTGAAAAAAATGGGTCAATTAAAATTTCTCCTTCTTTCCATTTTATTAAAAAAGAAGAGTGTCCAAGATATGTTATTAAACTTCTCATTTAGGCCTCCTTAATCAATTCTTTTAATAAATTTTCCAAAACCACTATCAACTAGAAATCCTTTATGTTCATCATATACAATTTCACCTCTAAGAATTGTTTTAACAACTTTTCCATAAATTTTCCAACCTTCAAATGGTGTATATTTTCCTTTTGAGTAAAATTTCTCGCCCTTTATTTCCCAAACTCTATTTTTATCTATGAGCACCAAATCTGCATCAAAACCTATATCAATTTTCCCTTTTCGAGGATATAGCTTAAAAATTTTTGCTGGATTTTCACTCATTACATCAACAAATTTTTTCAATGTTATTCTTCCTTTCATAACTCCTTCTGAAAATATAAGTGGAAAGATTGTATCAATTCCTGATATACCTGCTGCAACTTCAAATATATCATCTTTATTTTTTTCTTTTTCCCATTCACCTGAAAAATGGTCTGAACAAACTCCGTCTATCATACCTTCACTCAAAAATTTCCACATTAGTTCTTTATTTTCATAACATCTCACTGGTGGAGAAGTTTTAACAAGTTTTGGATTTTTAATTAAATCATCTTGAGTTAACAAAAGATGATGTGGTGTTGTTTCACATGTTATTTTTACACCTTCGTTCTTTCTCTGATTTACAATTTTAACTCCTTCACTAGTTGAAATATGTGTTATGTTCAATCTTAAATTTGTATCTTTAATTAATCTAGAAGAAACAAGAATTGAAATTACTTCAGCAAGATAAGGTCTAGCAAGAATCCATCTTTCACCTTCACTTAAATTTTTCTCTTTTTTTGCTAATTCCATAAAATGGTTTATAATTGAATAATCTTCTGCATGGAGAGTAAAAAGTAGATCTTCTTTTTTAAAAAATTTAAAAAGCTCATACATTTCTCCATAAGAAATTTGTTCAAAATATGGAGATGAAGTATAACCATAAATTTTGAAACCAACTATTCCCTCAGAATATAAATCTTCTATATCTTTAAATTTTTTATTTCTTATAATATCTCCTGTAATTCCACCATAAAGAGCATAATCAACAAGTGATTTATTTTTTATAGCATTAAGTTTTTTATTTAAGGATTCAACATTTTTAATTTGAGGAATAGATGTATCAGGCATATCAATTACAGTAGTTATACCTGAAGATATTGCTGCTTTGCTACATGTCTCAAAATCGTCTCTATAAGTAAAACCTGGATCTTCAAAATGAACATGTGTATCAATTCCTCCAGGAAGGATCAAAAAACCAGTTGCATCTATTATTTCTTTGTTCTCTGTAGAGAATTTTCCAACACCTATAATTTTTTCTTTTTCAATTAAAATATCTAAATTTTTTAACTCACCATTATAAAAGACCATGCCTCCACTGATTATTTTCATTTATTCACCTCTTTCAAATAATGATATTATTTTGAAATTATCAGTATCAACTAAACCTAAATCTGTTATTTTTAAATGTGGTATTACTGGTAGAGCCATAAAAGATAATGACATAAAAGGATCGTCAAGTGTACATCCAAGTTTTCTTGATATTAATAAAAGTTTCTGATAATCCTCATCTACTTCTTTTGCACTTCTGTCACTCATTAAACCACCAAAAGGAAGAGGAAGAATTTGTAAAATTCTCCCATTTTTTGCAATAGATATTCCACCACCATATGATTCAAGAATAGAAATTGAAAGAAGAATGTCTTTATCATTTGTTCCTATTGATATTATATTATGATGATCGTGTGCAATTGTTGAGGCTATTGCACCCTCTTTAAGTTTAAATCCTTTTATAAATCCAACACCTACATTTCCTGTGGCTTTATGTCTCTCAACAACAACAATCTTTAATATATCTCTTGTTGTATCTGGAACAACAAATCCATCTTGAACTTTTGGCTTCATTACAAATCTTTCTGTTATTAAAGAATTTTTGTTGACTCCAATTACATTTATTCTATCTCCTATTGCTTTTACTTTTATCTTTTCATATGTTAATGTCTTTATATTAACTGTATTTTTAACTCCACCTTCAGATTTTGATCTTTCGTATGAAAACATAGGAATACCTTCTTTAGCAACAAGATTTCCTCTATAAAAAACAAGTTTTGGTTCAAAATTAACTAAATCTTCAAGTACAACAATATTTGCAAAATAATTAGGTGCAATTGCACCATATTTTTTCAAACCGAAATAATTTGCTGGATTTAAAGTTGCAAGGCGAATTGCAAGAATTGGATCAACACCCCTTTTTATTAATTTTCTCAAAATTCCATTAATATGTCCATCTTTAAGCAGTTCTCCTGGATGTTTATCATCACTACAAAGTAATATTCTTGGATAAGTATATTGATTTATTATTGGGTAAAGAGATTCAAGGTCTTTTGCAACACTACCTTCTCTTATCATAATCCACATTCCCTTTTTCAATTTTTCTTTTGCTTCAACTAAATTTGTACATTCATGATCAGATTCTATACCTGCAACAAGGTAACCATTAAGGTTATTACCAAGTAAAAAAGGAGAGTGACCATCAATTATTTTATTTTTAAAGTGTTCTAATTTTCTTAAAACTTCATTATCTCCATTTAAAACTCCTGGATAATTCATCATTTCTCCAAGACCAAGTACTTTAGGATGTGATATAAAAGGATATAGATGTTCAATTGTTAACCTGGAACCAGAATTTTCAAATGGAGAAGATGGCACACATGAAGGAAGCATAAAATATATATCAATAGGCAAATTTTCTGAAGCATTTAACATATATTTTAATCCTCTTATTCCAGCAACATTAGCAATTTCATGAGGATCTGCAACTACTCCAAGTGTACCTTTTGGTACAACCGCTTTTGCAAATTCTTGTGGAGTTAAAGAGGTGCTTTCAATATGAATGTGACTATCAAAAAAACCAAATGAAACATAATAACCTTGAATATTATAAATTTCTTTTGCTTTTGAATATTTCCCTACCCCTACAATTTCACCTTCATAAATTATTACATCACCCTCTTCAATAGAATTGTCAAAAACATTTATAATTTTCCCACCCTTAAGAATTATATCTCCTTCTCTCTCCTCCTTTGCAACTTCAATTTTTTCTTTAAGGCCCATAAAAATTCTCCAAAATTAAAAAGGACTCCCTTTTGATATTGGGAGTTCTTTTTATTTCTCATATCCCTCTTTTAAAGTTATATAAGCCCTTGCATTCTCTTTTATTCTTTTTATCTCTTCATCTGTAACTTTTCTGACTACTTTACCTGGTACACCTAAAACAAGAGAGTTATCTTCTATAATTTTTCCTTCGGTAATAACAGTTCCTGCACCTATTATGCAATTTCTTCCAATTTTAGCTCCATTAAGAATAATTGCACCCATTCCAATTAAAGTATCATCACCGATTTCACATCCATGAATTATTGAATTATGCCCTATTGTAACACCATTACCAATTTTTGTTGGATAACCAACCTCTGAATGAATAACAGAATTATCTTGAATATTAGTGTTGTTTCCTATTTCAATTGGAGCCACATCTCCTCTTAAAATTGCACCAAACCATATTCCTACATTATCTCCAATTTTAATGTTTCCAATTATAGTCGCAGTCTCACTAATCCATGAATTTTTACCAATCTGAGGTTTAAAATTTTTAAAATCTCTTATCAACTTTTCACCTCTTAATAGTTTTTTTAAATTGATTATATCAGATTATTTATAGATTATAAAAATAGAAAATGCTATCCAAATTAAAATTGTTACAATTAATGGTATATCCTCTGTAACAAGTTTTGTAGGTTCACCTTCTTTTTTCTCATAAATTAAATATATATATCTTAATATTCCATAAACTACTACTGGTATTGTAAAAATAAACCCTCCACCAAATTTCTCTTTTGTTTCACTTGATACAGAGTAAAGAGAATATGAAAGAATAGTAGCAGTTGAAAGAATGACAATAATTTTGTCTAAAAGTTCTATTGAATATGAAGACAAAACTTCTCTATGCTTATGAGCATTTTCTCCTAGAAGAACAATTTCAAATCTTCTTTTTGCAAAACCTAAAAAGAGGGATAGAAAGAGAGTGCATAAAATGAGCCAATTAGAAACAGAAATTTGAGTAACAATTGAACCAGAATAAATTCTTAAAATGAAATTAAATGCAATAATAAAAACATCAATAATAACTAATTTTTTAATTAATAAAGAATAAAAAAAATTAAAAGAAATGTATAATAAGAAAATAATTGTTAAAAATTTATTTAAAAAAATTGAAATTATTATTGGGGTTATTATTAAAATTATTGAAAGAAATTTAGCAATGTTTTTGTTAATTTTACCACTTGGAAGAGGTCTATTTCTTTTGTCAGGATGCTCTAAATCGCTTTCAAGATCAAAAATATCATTCAAAATGTAAAGACCACTTGAAAGTATAGATAAAAGAAAGAAGGTTAAAAGTGTTTTTAAAAAAAGTTCACTATTAAATAAATTTCCTGAAAAAATAATTGGAGCAAAAACAAAAAGATTTTTAATCCAATGTTTTATCCTTAATAGTGAAAGATATACCCTCATAACACTTTAAAAGTTTTAATTTTTTGAGTTCTAATAAAAAACGATGATGGTCTTGTTGGATAGGTTATACCAAAAGGACCATATATATTAGTTGGGTTATATTCAATATTAACAATTTTAATATTTTTTACATCTGGATCAGTTGTAAAATATCTTTGAGTGAATTTCCCAAGAGGCGGTCCTAAAATTTGTCCTAAAAGAATAGCAAAAAATAATAGAAATAAGTTGAATGATGAAGTTAATATGATTAATAAAATAAAAATTATTATTGTTAAAAAAGATGCAACACCAATGCTTGTTCCACATCTTTCATGAATTGCGTATTGGGTTTCACCAGATAAAAGTTTTTCTCTCCCTCTTTCACTTGCTTCATATAGATAATTAGGGTCAATTGAACCAAATATATAAAACCCATTTTCTCTTGCATAACCAGAAAGAATACCTTTTTTCCCAGTTTCTTTCTCAATTACATTTATTGTAGCATGCTCTAATGCATGATTTATTCTTAAATCTCTATTTATTGCAATTTCAATAATTTGAAGAGGTACTGTTAATATATTTAATAAACC
The DNA here is from genome assembly GCA_026414995.1 of Caldisericia bacterium. Lineage (NCBI taxonomy): Bacteria > Pseudomonadati > Caldisericota > Caldisericia > Caldisericia bacterium. Next base: position 167,628 of record JAOAHY010000001.1, read on the forward strand.
GTAAATTAAATATCCAAAAGGTAATAAGAAAAGTAGAAAAATTAAAGGAAAAAAGAAAAGTAAGAAAAAAATCAAAAAAATCATCTATTTTTTAAATTTTTCTTCAATTATCTCTTTAAGAGTTGGTTTTCCTATCTCTTGGAGTTCATATTGTACTCTTACATTTTCTTTGTTCATTTTTATCACTCTTGCAAGATTAATTGGGGTAGCAACTATAACAAGATCTGCTGGAATAGAATTTATTACCTCCTCTAATTCTTTTAATTGTTCTTCTCCATAGCCTAAAGCAGGTAGAATTTGAGTTATTTGAGGATATTTCATGAATGCTTCTTTAATTGAACCTTTAATATAAGGTCTCGGATCAACAATTTCTTTTGCTCCATATTTTTTAGCAGCAATATAGCCTGCACCATAAGCCATATTACCATGAGTAAGCGTTGGCCCATCTTCAACAACAAGAACTCTTTTTCCTTTTATCAATTCATAAT